>JANONT010000206.1:0-9411 GCA_031420955.1 Candidatus Nitrotoga sp.
CTGACTCAACAAAAGATAACCATCAAGGCTTTTATGATTATCTAAAAGGCATCTTACCAAAAGAGATTTGTGACAAAATCGAGTGGAAAACTAATGACGGCGGCCTAATAAAGGCGGCTGACATTATTTCTCTTTCGCTGATACCTTTAAGCAAATTGCCAAGGAGTGTTGTTGACGAAGAGATAAGCCTAGTGAAAATATATAACTCGAAGCAGTACTGTGTTGAAATTTTCAAAAAGATTTTAGAGAAGCAAAATAATGGGAAGAGGAAAGGGCAGACTTATGAGCTGATGAATTCGTCTATAAAATCTGCTCTAAATTTGGTGCCCCAAATCGTAAAGCTACACGATCAAATATACAAAAAATTTCCAGATGCGTACAACGCGGCTGGAGGTAAGTTTGGAAAGATTGATGGTGTTCGGATTTACGATAAACAACATGTATCAGACAAGAAATATGCTCAAAAGCCGTTTCATACTAAATACTATGGCTGGGAAGCTAATTATCAATATGCAGATGGGTTCATTATCCCGCTTGTTGTGGGGTTAAGAGAGATAATGGTCTGCGATGAACAGGGCAATTTGGGCTGGCGGTTTGATCCAGAAGATTTTATTCAAGATAACTTTTCGCGCATCATTAGCATGTATAGCTCAATCATAAAATTTGCCAACTGGGATCCGCAGAAAATAGGGAAAGATAAGGGCAGCTACGAAATTGTGGCGGGAGCAATTAGTATGGCGGCATCAAGCTATACACCTTAAGTTGTAAGTTGGGGGGATTAAAAATCCCCCCAATTTTTTACTCGAAATAAGCTTACTTCCCATAAATAATTCGTTCCTTAGCAAGCATGTAGATGTTGCGTAGTGGGACGATACGAAAATTTTTAATGGCATAATTCGCGCATGAATCCTACGCTCCTTTCCGGCCTCAATCCCGAACAACTTTCCGCTGTCACGCTCCCCACACAATCCGCGCTGATTTTGGCTGGTGCGGGTAGTGGCAAGACGCGCGTACTCACCACCCGCATCGCTTGGCTGATAAGTTCCGAGCAAGTTAGCCCGCACGAAATTCTCGCGGTGACCTTCACCAACAAGGCCGCCAAAGAGATGATGATGCGACTATCCGCCATGTTGCCGATCAACATTCGCGGCATGTGGATGGGCACATTTCACGGCCTGTGCAACCGCATGTTGCGCGCCCATTATCGTGAGGCAGGCTTGCCGCAGACGTTTCAAATTTTAGATAGCGGCGATCAGTTGAGCATGATTAAACGCTTGATGAAATCGCTGAATGTGGATGATGAAAAATTTCCGCCGCGCGAAGTGCAAAATTTTATCAGTAACAGCAAAGAGCAAGGTTTGCGCGCACACGAAGTGGAAGCGTTTGATCCCTATACTCGCCGCCGCGTAGAAATTTATGCGGCGTATGACGAGCAATGTCAGCGCGAGGGCGTGGTCGATTTCAGCGAATTATTGCTGCGTAGCCATACGCTTTTATCGCGCAATCAATCACTGCGCGAGCACTATCAGGCGCGCTTTCGGCACATATTGGTAGATGAGTTTCAAGACACCAATAAGCTGCAATATCAGTGGCTGAAATTATTGGCCGGCGAACGCAATGCGCTGTTTGCAGTGGGCGATGATGACCAATCCATTTACGCTTTTCGCGGCGCGAATGTCGGCAACATGCAGCAGCTCACGCGCGATTTCCATGTGAAAAATATTATTAAGCTGGAACAAAATTATCGCTCGCACGGCAACATTTTGAACGCCGCTAACGCGCTCATAAAGAATAATCGCTCGCGTCTGGGCAAAAATTTGTGGACCGCAGAAAACAAAGGCGAGCCACTGCGTGTGTACGAAGCACCGACCGATGCCGAGGAAGCAAAATTTATAGTGGACGAGATTCGCCAGCTTCATCGCGAGGGCGTACACCTGACTGAAATGGCGGTGCTGTATCGCTCTAATGCGCAGTCGCGGGTGATCGAACATGCTTTAGTGTCGGCTGGCATTTCTTATCGCGTGTATGGCGGGCTGCGATTTTATGAGCGGCAAGAAATTAAACACGCGCTGGCGTATTTGCGTTTGATGCAAAATTCAGATGACGATCAGGCTTTATTACGCATCATTAATTTCCCCACGCGTGGCATCGGCACCCGCTCGATTGAGCAATTGCAAGAATTAGCCAGCGCGCAAAAAGTCAGCTTGTGGCAAGCGGCATCGTCAGATAACCCTGCGAAAAATGCCGTCCCTGCCGCGCAATTGCCGGGTATGGAAACAGCGCAACCCCTGCTTGCGGACGCGCCTAAAGTCAATGTTAAAACTGCCAAAGGCATCGCGGGATTTGTCGCGTTAATTGAAATGCTGCGCGAGGCTACGAAAGATTTGCCGTTACCTGAGGCAATTGATCATGCGTTGCAACACAGCGGTTTAATCGCGCATTATCAAGCGGAAGCCCCTGCCGCTGAAGCTGCTACAAAAGGCGTGCCGCTTGCTTCCCGCGTTGCTCGGCTTGCCGCTTCGCCGACCCATGCCAAGCAGCGCGAGGCGCAAGAGCGGCTGGATAATTTGAATGAGCTGATTAACGCCGCGACCTTGTTTGTGCATGAAAATGAAGACGACAGTCTCGCCGAATTTATGAACCATGCCGCGCTGGAATCGGGCGAGCGTCAAGCCGATGCCAACGCCGATGCGGTGCATTTAATGACCGTGCATGCGGCCAAGGGTTTGGAATTTCATACGGTGTTTATCGGTGGCTTAGAGGAAGGATTATTCCCGCACCAAAATAGTCGCAACGCTGAAGATGGCTTGGCAGAAGAGCGGCGGCTGATGTACGTGGCGATTACCCGTGCGCGGCGGCGGTTATATTTAAGTTTCGCGCAGCGCCGCATGTTGCATGGGCAGGTAAATTTTAGTGTGGTCTCTAGCTTTTTACGCGAGCTGCCTGAGGAATTATTGCACTGGCTAACACCCCGGTTTGAAGCACAACTCTATCAGCACAAGCCTACAGCAATGATGTCGCATGAACCGATTGCCGCGCCTGTGCCACGCCCTGCTAGTGGATCAATTTGGCGCATCAGCCAGGCCGTGCAGCACGCCAAATTTGGTGAAGGCGTGATTGTGAACATCGAAGGCGGCGGTGCGGATATGCGCGTGCAGGTGAATTTTCGCAAGGCGGGCACGAAGTGGTTGGCGTTGGAATATGCCAAGCTCACTGCGCTTTGAGTATGGGCTTCTGACAATGTTGCATCTCACGTTTTCTCTGCCGCACCCTCAACCACGGGCGGTGCAATTTCCGACGGCAACGGAAATAAATCCCGATAAGCGGCGTACATTGAGGCGATCATGATAGGCAGTAAAACCAGCCAGCCGAGCAGCATCGGCAGGGTGGCCATGATCGCGAACAACATCATCACGATGCCGTAGATGCTCAGCGGAATAATGTTGCGTAAACAGCCTTTGAAGCTGACGTGTAGCGCGGCGAAGGGCGAGAGTTTGTCGAACATGATGAGCATGGGCGCGAACTGCATGCCCAGCAGCAGCACGCTAAGCAGTAGCAACCCCAGTAGCGGTGCGATGCCGGCTTCAGCAATTGCTTGTTCTAAAATGGCCGAGTCGGTCACCGGCTGGCCGCTCATGAGCAGGTCTACTAAAGCTGCGCCACCCGCCATGCTAACTAGGCCGAGGATGGCGAGCTGCGCGGCTAAGTTGATGCCGCCCAAGGTGAGTAGTGCTAGGGTGTTGGTTTTAAAGCCTGCAAAAAGATGCGATAAATCTAACTCTTCGTCGTATTCCAGCGAGCGACAACCTAACATCAAGCCCGCGTACAGCACAGGAAACAAGAGGGTTCCCAGCGTGTCCCCCACTTTGGGCAGAGTCGTTATGCCGATTAAACCAGACACTGTGATGATGGTCAGCGTCATCCACAAGATGGGGCTTTTTTTAAACAGCCACGCACCTTGTTTGATCCATAGCCAACCGTTTGCTGCATTTACTTTGCGTGCTTCCATGTTTATTTTACCTTGCCAGTTACGAAATATACCCCGTCAGCTTATGTATTAAATGTGTTGGGAGCAACGATATGCTGTTGCAAAATTTTTCTGAATTGTGTGGGATCATGGGCATTGATAAGCTCGCCTGCACGCGGTAAAAACTTATCATGCAAGCGCGATAACCAAAAGCGCAGCGCGGCCAAGCGTAGGGCAACAGGCCAAGCAGCTTGCTCTGCCGCAGTGACCGGGCGCACCGCGTGATAGCCTTGCAGCAAGGCGTGCGTGCGCGCAGCATCTAACACGCCCGCTGCATCCATGCACCAATCATTCACGGTGATAGCCAAGTCGTACAACAAACTATCGTTGCAAGCAAAATAAAAATCGATCACGCCACCAATTTGCGCGCCTTCAAATAACACATTGTCGCGAAATAAATCCGCATGAACGGTGCCTTGCGGCAATACGTCTAGCGTATGTTGCGTGTGAAAGATAATTTCTTGTTGCAATAAATTTGCGTCAGATGCAGACAGATAAGCCAGCACTTTTTGCGCGGTTTGCTCGCGCCAATTTGCAGTGCGGGCGTTGGGCATGTGCTCGGTAAAGCTACGCGCGGCAAGATGCAGCGTTGCCAGCATAGCCCCCACCGCCGCGCAATGCGTGGCATCGGGGTGCGTTAAAGATTTGCCTGCGAGGCGGCTGACGATGCACGCGGGCTTGTCGTTTAACGTGCTTAAGAAATGGCCTTGCTGATTAGCCACGGGGCTGGGGCAAGGCACGCCGTGCTGCGCTAGATGCGCCATTAAATTTAAATAAAATGGTAATTCGCGGGCGGACAATTTCTCAAACAGAGTCAGCACAAAACGACCCGTGCGCGTGGTGACAAAGTAATTGGTATTTTCAATGCCGGAGGCGATGCCTTGAAATTCTAGCAACTCGCCCAGCGCGTAATTTTTAAGCCAGGCATTCAGCTCGGCCTCGGTAACACGGGTAAAAACTGCCATTGGGAACTCGTCTTAATCTAATTTTTCGTTAATTTATTCCAGCAGGCAATAGTAAAGGAGAACAAGGCGGCAAGGTAGTTTTCGCGCAGATAGTACATTTTAGTACAGTGAGCAGAAACTAGCGCAGCCAACACAGTTATCCCATGTATTAAAAATTGGCCTATTGCGAACTGGAATTAGAATTTATGAATAGCCCAGCGTGGCGGACGTACGCCAGAATCTAGCGATTCTTGACGAGCAAATTTGCCATCGCCGCGCTCGTCGACCATGTAGTAGGGTTTGCCGATTTTTGGGATGATTTTGATCATGTACAACTTGCCGCCCGAACGAAATTCTTCCACCGTTAAATCGGTTTGTTTGATGATGGTAATTTGCGGCTCTAGGTCTTCATCAACCACTTCCGTGTTCATTGGCGGCGGCGGTGGGGGTGGTGACAGCGCGGTAGTTTGGGCGATAGCCGTACCGACCCAAGAGCTAAGTAGCGTAATAAATAAAAGGCGCATGGTAGAAGTCCTAAGCGTTAGTTAAACATAATTGCAAAATTGTAGCGAGCGGATGAAGGGCGCGGCGCACGGCGCGCAGAAACCGGAATGTATAAAGACATTTAACGCTTCGCGTTCCCAGATTTCGAGCACAGGGCTGACAACTCCGCACCCGACTTGTCGGGTAGCGGATTGCGTACCTTTGGTGCAACGCAGGAATCCATCCGCGTGGTAGATTTATGCATAATGTTTACAGATGTAATTGCATCTCGCGCTCTGCCTCTGACAACTCAAAGCCGCGTGTTTCGTAGTGTTTAAATATGGCATTCACAATCTCTTGCGGTTCGTCAATTAACTGAATTAAATTCATATCCTCCGGGCTAATCATGCCCTCAGCCAGCAAGGTTTGGCGAATCCAATCCAACAACCCACCCCAAAAGGCTTTGCCGACTAGCACGATAGGAATGCGCCGCGTTTTGCCAGTTTGTACTAGCGTCAGTGCTTCCATCAATTCATCCATGGTGCCAAGACCGCCCGGCATCACCACATATGCGCTGGCAAATTTAACAAACATTACTTTGCGGACGAAAAAATATCGGAACGATTGGCTCACATTTTGATAAGCATTGTTGTGCTGCTCGTGCGGCAACTGAATGTTCAAGCCGACGCTGGGCGATTTTCCATAGAATGCACCTTTGTTGGCCGCCTCCATAATGCCGGGGCCGCCGCCGGAGATAACCGAAAATCCAGCATCGGATAGCAGCCGCGCAATCTCCTCGGTTTTTTTATAATAAGGGTGGGACGATGGGGTGCGCGCGCTGCCAAAAATACTGACCGCAGGCTGAATCTCCATGAGGCGATTAGTGGCCGCCGCGAATTCTGACATAATGCCAAACATGCGCCAGGCCTCTTTGGCGTTCCAGATTTCCGACACTTGCGGAGGGTGAATTTTAGATTGTTCGCTCATATCTGAAGCACCTTAATTTTTTGGAAGTACCCTAGTTTTTTGGAGGTACCTTGGTTTTTAATTAGCAGACCCACACGAAAATAATTATGAGCAAAACGAATACAACGAAAACACTGCTTTTAGTCGATGGCTCATCTTACCTGTACCGCGCTTTTCATGCGCTACCTGATTTGCGTAGCCCGCACGGTTTGCCGACTGGCGCAGTATATGGTGTGCTCAATATGCTGCGTCGCGCCATTGCCAGCTACCCAGCGGATTATAACGCGTGTGTGTTTGACGCAAAAGGCAAAACTTTTCGCGATGAGTGGTATCCGCAATATAAAGCGCATCGCCCGCCCATGCCGCAGGATTTAGTCGCGCAGATAGAGCCGCTACATCAAGCGATTGCTGCTGCGGGGTGGAATGTGCTGATGATAGATGGCGTAGAAGCAGATGACGTGATCGGCACGCTGGCGCAGCAAGCTACGCACGGCGGCGCGTACTGCATTATTTCTACGGGCGATAAAGATTTAACGCAACTGGTTAACGCCTCGGTGAAATTAGTCAACACCATGACCGATGAAACGCTGGATGAAGCCGGCGTGCGGGTCAAGTTTGGCGTGCGTCCTGAGCAAATTGTGGACTACCTCACCCTCATCGGCGACACCGTGGACAACGTGCCGGGTGTAGCCAAAGTCGGGCCGAAGACCGCGCTGAAATGGCTGGAGCAATATGGCTCGCTGGAAAATATTATTCAACACGCGCAAGAAATCGGCGGCGTGGTTGGGCAAAATTTGCGCGATGCGCTAGAGTGGTTGCCGCAAGGCCGCAGGCTGGTCACCGTGAAATGTGATGTCGCGCTGCCCGTGCATTTTGACGCGCTGCAGCCACCGCCGCACGACGAGGCGCAACTGCGTAGCGTGTATGAATTATGTGGATTTAAAACTTGGCTGCGCGAGCTGAACAATCCTGCTTCAAAAAATAACACATCAGAAAATAGCAGCAGCTTTACCTTAGAAAAAAGCACTGGCACTACAAAAAAAGATGGCCGCGACTTTGTAAAAGAAAATACAGAATCAAGCAGCCCATCGCTGCCCTCTACTGGTGAATACGAAACGATTTTAACGGATGCACAGCTCGATGCTTGGCTGGAAAAAATCATGCAAGCGGAGTTGGTTTGTATTGATACTGAAACCACCGGGCTTGACCCCATGAACGCACAACTGGTCGGCATTTCGTTTGCTATTACCCCCCAACATGCCGCCTATTTGCCGCTGGCACATAACTATCCTGGCGCGCCAGAGCAACTGAATCGCGAACACGCGCTGCAAAAATTACGCCCCTGGTTAGAAAGCGTGCAACACAAAAAGCTCGGGCAAAATCTGAAATACGATCAACATATTTTCGCTAACCACAGTATTAATTTAGCGGGCGTGGCGGAAGACACTTTGCTGCAATCTTATGTGTTGGAAAGCCATCGCCCGCACGACATGGATAACCTCGCGCACCGCCATCTGAATATTAAAACTATCAGTTATGCCGAGGTGGTGGGTCGGGGCGCGAAGCAAATATCTTTTGACCAAGTAGACCTCGCTACGGCCACGCGCTATGCCGCCGAAGATGCCGATATTACTTTGCAACTGCATCAAACTTTGTCACCGCAACTCAAAGCGCAAGGCAAGCTGGATGGGGTATACCGCGACATTGAGCTACCCGCGCGCGAAGTATTATTTGTGATGGAGCGCAACGGCGTGCTGCTCGATAGCACCATGCTGGGCGTGCAAAGCCGCGAGTTGGGCGAGCGTTTATTAGCGATAGAGTCGCAAGCGCACGCCGCCGCTGGTCAACCTTTCAACTTGAATTCACCGAAACAAATACAAGAAATTTTGTTCGATAAACTCGGTTTGCCCGTCAAGAAAAAAACGCCCGGCGGCACGCCCTCCACCGACGAGGACGTGTTACAAGAACTCGCGCTAGATTATCCGCTGCCAAAAATTTTGTTGGAATATCGCGGCATGGCAAAGCTGAAATCCACCTACACCGACAAGCTGCCGCTGATGGTGAATCGCCGCACGGGGCGCGTGCATACCCACTATTCACAGGCCACGGCGGTCACCGGAAGACTCGCCTCGAATGATCCCAATCTGCAAAACATTCCCATCCGCACCGCCGAAGGTCGCCGCATCCGTGAAGCCTTCATCGCGCCGCCAAATAGCCATTTCGTGTCGGCGGATTATTCGCAAATTGAGCTACGCATCATGGCGCATTTGTCCGACGACGCGGGTTTGCTGCGCGCCTTCGCCAATGGCGAAGACATTCATCGCGCCACTGCGGCGGAAATTTTTGCCATCGCGCCAGACAGCGTCAGCAGCGAACAACGCCGCTATGCTAAGGTGATTAACTTCGGGTTGATTTATGGTATGTCGGTATATGGGCTGGCGGCGCAGCTCAACATCGAACGCGATGCCGCCAAGCAATACATCGACCGCTACTTTGCGCGCTATCCCGGCGTGGCGGACTACATGCAACGCACCCGCACCCAGGCCAAACAACAGGGCTACGTCGAAACCGTGTATGGCCGTCGCCTGTGGTTGCCCGAAATAAATGGCGGCAACGGTATGCGTCGCCAAGCTGCCGAACGCGCCGCCATCAACGCCCCCATGCAAGGCACCGCCGCCGACCTCATCAAACTCGCCATGATCGCCGTGCAAAATTGGCTGGCGCAGGAAAAATTAAAAACCCTGCTCATCATGCAAGTGCATGACGAACTCGTACTCGAAGTGCCGAACGATGAATTGGCGAAAGTCAAAGAAAATATGCCGCAATTAATGTGCAAAGTGGCGCACTTAAAAGTGCCGCTGGAAGTGGGGTTGGGGGTGGGGAAAAATTGGGATGAGGCGCATTAGTTTTACTGCGTCACTAAAATTCGTTCCGTAGGATGTGCCGGACGATGAACTCGTAAAAGTAAAAGAAAATCTGCCGCAATTAATG
>JANONT010000207.1:0-5444 GCA_031420955.1 Candidatus Nitrotoga sp.
TTGGGAAGCATTGCCCACTATATCGCTGCCGATAGTGTCCATGCCGCCTGCATCTGAGCCGCCTCCAGAAGGTCGGGTCATAAAAGATGATTTGGATGCAGACCTTCTTCCTATATTCATGGAAGAAGGCGACGATTTGTACCAACAAATTAGCAATACGGTGCGGCGGTGGAACGATCAGCCAGGTAATGAGATGTACTCGCAAGATTTGCTGCGTGCGCTGCACACGCTTAAGGGTGGTGCGCGCATGGCGGGGGCAATGCGTATGGGCGAGCTGGTGCACCTGGTGGAAGATTATGTGGGGCAGAGCACCCCGCAAAGCAATGAAAATTTCTGGACGGGGCTGGAAAATTATTTGGATCGCATCGGGAACGTGCTAGAACAATTGCGCGCGGGCGTGGCGGTGGATGAGAATACGCTCGCCGTACTGCCCGTGCATGTGCCGAGTGCTGCCCCTGCTGTGCCGCTGGCGATTCCACGTGGCGGGCAGCATGGCACACTGCTTGCGGCACCCGTAGCACCAGTGGTGTTTGATGAACCTGCTGAAGAGTCTCAAGCTGTTCACGAAGACACTGTTCAGCCTGAAATTATTCAACCAAAACCTATTTGGCTTGAAACTATCCAGCCAGAATCTACCCAGCGTGAAACTATTCAGCAGCAAATAACGCCACCGGAAATCGAGCCCAGCGTGGAAGACGAAGCTCCCTCGCCGCTCGCCAGATTTATGCCTGCTGGCCTGTCTCAGACAGACAGCCCCTTGGCTCGATTTATTCAAGCGGCCATGCCCCATGCCGCGCCTGCTAAGCCCTCCGTCATTACACCCGCCATGCCTGCTGCCATGCTGCGCGTGCGCTCTGATTTGGTCGATCATCTGGTTAGTGATGCGGGTGAAATCAGCGTGGCGCGTTCGCGTATTGAGGCGGAATTGCGCGCCTTTAAAACGGGTTTGTCGGAGTTAACGGGCAGCATAGAACGGTTGCGTAAACAATTGCGCGAAGTTGAAATTCATGCCGAAGGCCAAATTCAGGCGCGTGAATCGCTGGCGGGCGATGCCGCAGAAAAATTTGACCCGCTGGAATTTGATCGTTTTACACAATTCCAAGATTTAACCCGCTCTATGAGTGAGAGCGTGCACGACGTGCAAACCGTGCAACAAGCCCTGCTTAAAAATCTGGATGAAACCAGTTCGGCACTGGCAGCGCAAACGCACTTAACGCGCGAAGTGCAACAAAAATTAATGACCATACGCATGGTTCCATTTTCTACAGTCAGCGAGCGGCTTTACCGCATCGTGCGGCAGACCGGCAGAGAGTTGGGCAAAAAAGTAAATCTGGAAATTGAGGGGAGCGAGATTGAAATAGATCGTAGCGTACTGGAAAAAATGACCGCACCGTTCGAGCATTTATTGCGCAACTCAATTGTGCATGGCTTGGAAGTAGTGGAAGAACGCGAGCGCAAAGGCAAATTGCCAGTAGGGGAAATTCGTCTGACCTTGCGTCAAGAAAATAACGAGGTGGTATTCAGTTTTGCTGATGATGGCGCAGGTTTGGATATTGAACGGTTACGTCAAAAGGCGGTGGAAAACGGCTTGATACAGGCGGATGATACCGTGAATGAAAATCAGATCATGCAATTTATATTTGCCTCGGGCTTATCTACTGTCAGCGAGGTGACTGAGGTTGCTGGGCGCGGAGTGGGCATGGACGTGGTGCGAAGCGAAATTGTCGCTTTGGGTGGGCGTATTGATGTTTACTCAGCGCGTCACAAAGGTGCGCGTTTTGAAATTCATTTGCCACTCACGCTTGCGGTTGCCCAAACCTTGATGGTGCGTGCCCATAACGAAATTTATGCAATTCATTCTGGGTTGGTCGAGCAAGTGCAAAAAGTGAAAGCGTCGGCTTTGACTGAAATGTATCTTCATGGCCAGCTTGAATGGGGCGGACAGATTTATCCTTTAAGCCATCTGGCGCGCCTGCTGGGCGATGAAAATTACCAGCCCGAAACCTTGCCCTATAACGCAATATTGTTGCTGCGCAGCGGTGATCGACGCATGGCGGTGCATGTTGATGAGCTGATGGGCAACCAAGATGCCGTGGTAAAAAGCATGGACGCACAACTATCCCGCGCACCTGGTGTAGCGGGAGCAACCGTGTTGGGTAGCGGCAAAGTTGTGCTGATTTTGAACCCGCTGGCACTCATCTCGCGCGTGGTCAGCACGGCCACTGTTCGTGTGGATGCTGCCGCTCCGACACAGCCTGCGCCAGAAGCAGCCGGCCCAATGTTGGTGATGGTAGTGGATGATTCGCTCACGGTACGCAAGGCCACCACGCGCATGTTGGTGCGAGCGGGCTACCAAGTCGTCACCGCCAAAGACGGTATCGACGCGCTAGAAAAATTGGCAGATTGCGAACCGAGCGTGATGCTGTTGGATATTGAAATGCCGCGTATGGACGGCTTTGAACTAACCAAACGCTTGCGCAGTGACCCCAAGTACAAGACGTTGCCGATCGTCATGATTACCTCGCGCGCCGCCGAAAAGCACCGTAAGTTTGCGATGGAATTGGGTGTGAACGCCTATCTAGGCAAGCCGTATCAAGAAGAGCAATTGTTGGAGCACGTCAAACTCTTCTCTGAAGACGAGCTGCATCAACATCAAGACTTCCATCGACCACAAGGCTTGTTACAACAGATTGCCACGCTGGCGGCAACTTCCGCAGAAGCATAGAGGGTGTTATAGAGTTGTTTGTAGAATGTAATTTAGGTGGCTTTTTTTTGACCCGCTAAGCATTTGACAGCCTACGCCAGACAAGACACGAGCAACACAGTATGGCAACAGAGGTGAATCTTTTAATTAAATTGTGAACTTGGTTCGACTGCCTCTGGGGGCATAAAAACTGGCTGCTCGGCAGGCTTATCCCAAGCGTAACGTAAATAAAATAAAGCCTGATTCGGCGCGTAACTTTCCGAGCGATCGATAGCCAGCAAGCCCCCCCCAAATAGCTTAGGTGTGAGTTGATATTCCCATGCTCCTCTTAGCGCGTATCCCCTGCCTCGGCTTGTTCCGCCAGCGTAGGTCGGGTTGGCCGTGATCAATAATGCTTGTGCTTGCAACGCGCTATCGGCCGGATAAAAATCCGCAGCTTTCGCCTGTGAGCGCGACGCAGAAACCGCTGCACGTAACAAGTATGAAAAACGCGGCGTGCGTGCGGTATAAGTGACAGGCAAGGCCAGCGAACGATAATTGCGCGGGCTGTAATAGCCGCCGTGACCGAAAGTATGTTCGCCTGCATTCTGCGAAAAATTCCAAATCATGCCCGTCACGCCCAGTACTAATCGACGATTATCTTCATTGATAATGCGCCACTGTTCGCCCGCCATCAGTTGAATGCGGCGGTTAGATTGCACATTGCGTCCGGTTAAATTATGCCAGCCAAGCGATGACCAAAAGCCTAACGTGCCACCTTGATCGAGGCTCATCCCCAAGCGCGCACCGCTTGCCACCACACCGCCCCATGCCTTGCCCGTATTGGGGTCGAGCGCGCCTGCAAAAGAAAGCAAGCTGGCGGTGACGGGTCGGCGCGAGGCTTCCAGCGTATAGCCCCACGCGCCCACATCCCCCTTTTGCCGCATGCCGCCGACCAGGTTGCTGACTGGGAAATTGCGCGGAGTCGTGCCTAAATCTGCTTTGAAAGTATCGTGCTGGTAACCCGCATTGAACGACACCCCTTGCGTGGATTGTGCCAGTAAATAGGGCGCGCAATTGGGCTGGCAAAATAACATGCTGCCAAAATCATTGCGGGTGGGCGCGACTTTTCCGGCGTTGAGTTTAATTAAATCAGCGCGGAGAAAGACTTCATCGTCCGCGTGCCAAGGCGTTTTATATTCCAGCGGAATTTCCACCGCATATAGATCGGTTAGGCCAGCCGTGCCGTTACGGCTGCGTATGTCGATAGCAGAAGAAAACCATCTCGCACGCCTATCCGCCAGCGCGGCCAACTGCTTTTCTTCCCAAGTGCGCTGAATTTTGTACGGGCTGCCGAAAGTGTCGCGGTCGGAAATTTCATCTGCATTTTGAGTGTCGACGGGCACGGGCTGCGCAGCATGCGAAAAATTAAAACACACGCTTGTAATTGTACCGACCAAGATGAAAATTAATTTTTTACGCATGTCCACCTCGGTAATAATTGACCGTGTTGAGTAAATTTATAGCGACCTTCTAACCAGCCCAAGCCAAATAAAGTGAGCACTTGATCGTAATAATTTTCCGTTTGATTTAAGGGCGCGAGCATGGTAACGCGCTGGTGTTGCAGACGAAGCGCGTGTTTAAGTTTGGATGATTTTAAAAAAGGCAGCAGTGCCGCAGAAAAACCAGCCGGTATGCTATCCGTTGTTGCGGCATCCCAAGCGTGAATTTTTTGCCCCAGCGGAGCGAAATTTTTTAACAAAATAGGATGAGCTTCATCACGTTGATCCATCATGCCCGCCCACAAATAAACGCGAATAGCATTAAAGCCAATCTCCTCGACAGACGTGTTGGGGATCATCTGAAATCCGCGCTCAGTGTGGTAATCAACCCAATCTGGCGCAATGCCTTGCGTGGTAGATTGCGTAATAATTTTAACCGAGCTAGTCACTATTTTGTGCCAAGCAGAGTGGGGGTAGACCGTAGCCAAACGCCGCAGCACGGGCAGGGGTAAATAGCTTGGATTCAAGTGCCAGGTTTTTTCATCGCGCTTAAAGCCATGCCGTCCGGGCAAAAGCGTGAGACCTAATCCGGGAATATCTGCCGTTTCTTCTTGCAAAATACGTGCGGATAAATGTTGTGCCAGCGCGGTATATTTTCGCTCTTGCCAAAGCTGCCCCGCTTCGTGCAGTGTGTAGGCAATCCACAAATCAGCATCGCTGGCGGTGTTGTCATCTATAATTTCCCAACGGTTGCTGGCGCGCCTGCCCCATTGCCAAGCGGGAAGATTATCAGCCAAGTCACCGTTCGCTAAATTATTTTCTGTCCAACGCAAGACCAGATCAAAGGCTGCGCGATCATTTGCGATCAAGGCAAACATCATGGCGTAGGCTTGGCCTTCCGATGTGGTGACATGTTGCGGGAGGGAGCGGTCGATTACCCGCCCACCCTCACTGATAAAATTTTGCTTGAAGCTGTGCCAGGCAGGCCAATTTTCGCAAGCCTTATTGGCGGCATAGACGGGAGGCGCAAAAAACACCCATCCAGAAATGAGCAATCCGGCGAAAGAAAACAAGGTGGCGTTGAGTGTGGCGCGCGGAGACATTTTTCCCTTGGGCGGCATTTTGTTAGTAAATTTTGTTAGTAATGTAAGCACGCGCTGAGCCGCATAAATATGGCATATAACATACGAGTAATGCCCTTGCACTATACTGCCAAGATTGTCTTCATTGCAATAAAGCTAAAGAGTTGGGTCGCCTAA
>JANONT010000208.1:0-2411 GCA_031420955.1 Candidatus Nitrotoga sp.
CGGCAATGGCAAGCTCGCCTTGTCTTTAGATATTCCGCTGAGCACGCCTATAGCGGTTGAGACGATATCTGCTGCTGCGTCTGTTGCGGCACCGCTGGCTGTGTCATCTGTACCCGCCACTCCGCCCGCCGATGTTCTCAAAGTTGCCGGCACGTACCAATTTTTAGATAACGAGGTGACCATCCCCGGCGGCTTAATCGCGCAGCAAGCCAATGGCAGCTTGTCATTTACGGAATCCTCATTACACACGAAAGATGTCACCGCACATATTTTGGGTGGCCCGGCCAAGTTGGTGCTGTCGAGTAAACAAGGCAAACCCTTGCGCGCCAAGGTGCAGGGGGTGGCGAATATAGATGAGTTTCGCGCCAGCACGGCGTATCCGCTGCTGAATAATGTGCATGGCAGCAGCCCGTGGGAGGCGAATATTACGATCCGCGATCAGCAGGCAAATGTGCAACTGTCATCCAATTTGCGCGGTATAAAATCAGACCTGCCCGCACCGTTTACTAAAAAAGCGGATGAACTAACCCCTCTGCATTTTGAATTGCAACACAAAGGCGAGCGTGAAGTTATCACCGTGCAGTACGGCAAGCTGCTGGACGCAAAATTATTGCTACGCGAAAAACAGGGCGAGTGGGTCGTGCGTAGCGGCAATATACATTTTAGCGAGGCATCGGATAGCAGCCCGCGCGCGCCATCCACCCAGCAAATTGCTGCACGTCGAGGCATATGGGTGACGGGCGCAATATCTGAACTGGCCGCACAAGATTGGGCGGACTTGTTCACGGGCAGTAGCGGCGCAGCAACAGGCAGCAGTGGCGCGCCTTTGGCGATAGAAGGTGCTGATTTGTTGATCCGCAAAATTAACGGATATGGCTATGCGGCGCAAGATGTGCAGCTAAAAGTGGCCACGCCGCGTAACAGCATCGTGGCGCAATTGGCCGCCCCCACGGTAAACGGTGAGGTGAAATGGCAGCCGGAAGGCAAGGGTAAATTAACCGTGCGCTTGAGTTCGTTGACCCTGCAAAAAGATCCAGTAACGCAAATTAACGGAGCCCAAGCAGTCGCGGCGGACGCTGAAGTGGCGCAGCTTGCGTCGAGTATGCCGGGCAGCGGCACCTTCCCTACGATAGATATGGAGGTGGAAAAATTCGCGTGGAAAAATACCGCATTGGGCAAGCTAGAGTTGCTGGTGAATAAACAAAAACAAGATTGGCTGATCGAACGTTTTCGGTTGAGTACGCCGGAGGGTGTGGTGGCGGGCGATGCCAAGTGGCACAATGCTGCGAGCGCGGAGCAAACGCAAGTTAACATGGGGCTGGATATTTATAATTCGGGCAGCTTGCTCACGCGACTGGGGTATCCTGAAAGCGTGAAGGATGGCAAGGGGCGGCTGGAGGGCAGCTTTTCGTGGCAAGGCTCGCCACAGGCATTTAGCTTTGCCGCGCTAGATGGGTCGATGAAGTTAAAAATGGGCAAGGGGCAATTTTTGCAAGTTGATCCCGGTATCGGCAAGCTGCTCAGTGTATTTAGTTTGCAGGCATTGCCCAAGCGCATTACGCTGGACTTTACTGATGTGTTTAGTGCGGGGTTTAAGTTCGATAAAATCGATAGCACTGCGCAAATCAGGCAAGGCTTGATGCAGGTGAATGATTTTAAAATTGAGGGTTCGGCAGCAAAAGTCACCATGCGCGGGCAGGTCGATTTAATTCAGGAGACACAGGATTTGCGCGTGCGTATTTTGCCCACTGTGGGCGACACGGTCTCCTTGTTGAGTTTTGTCGCGGGGCCAATCGTAGGAGTAAGCGTTTTACTGGCGAATAAAATTTTGCGTAATCCACTCGATAAATTAGTGTCGTTTGAATACAATATAGACGGAACGTGGGATGCGCCGAATGTCGTTAAATTGGGCGTGAGCCAGGGGGCAGGCGATGCCGGAGAGAACTTTATGGATGAAACGATTATGTCACCAGATACAACAAAGCCCTTGGAAGCAACGCCGCCACTGGAAATCATAAAATTGCCGGAAACTTCCAAGTAGATTAATTCATCCAACACGGCAATGCCCGCATTACCCGCTGTGCCGACCAAACCAGTAGAGTCAACCGCTCCAGTAGAGCCAATAAATAAAGAGACACCTAAATGACAGACGTAAATTCCACCCAAAAACGCATTGCCGCGCAGTCGCAAACATTCAAAGTGGCTGCTGTGCAAATGGCTTCGGGACCCAATGTGCCCAGCAATCTTAACGAGGCCGAGCGCTTGATCGAAAAAGCCGTGGAGCAGGGTGCGCAGCTGGTCGTGCAGCCCGAATATTTTCCCGTGATGGGTTTAAATGACAAAGCCAAGGTCGCGGTGCGTGAAAAACCGCGTCAAGGGGTGATTCAAACATTCCTCAGCAAAACCGCACG
>JANONT010000209.1:0-9631 GCA_031420955.1 Candidatus Nitrotoga sp.
AAGCGATAAAAATTCTGCTGCGGCCTCAAGTGTTGATGCCGCTAAAATCAAACGCACATTGGAAAAAAACTACCCGCAACTCGGCGCGGTGGACCAAGTGCACAAGGCCAATATCATGGGCTTGTACGAAGTGGTCACGCAAGGCGAATTATTTTATACCGATGAAAAAGCGCGCTACCTGATTTCCGGTAATATTTTTGATCTTAAAAATGGCCGCAACTTATCGGAAGAGCGTTCCAAGAAATTATTTGCTGTGGACTTTGACAGCCTGCCTCTGCACCTGGCCGTGAAAAAAGTCAAAGGCAACGGGCTACGCAAAATGGCCTATTTCACCGACCCCAATTGCACCTATTGCAAAAAATTAGAGCAGGAATTGAAACACGTCGATAACGTCACGCTGTATATGTTTTACCTGACCCTGTTCCAAGGTTCAGAGCAAAAAGTGCAAGGCGTTCTATGCAGCAAAGATCAAATTAAAGCGTGGGATGATTTGATGTTGAATGATGTGCAGCCCGCCGCTGGATCGTGTGCAACCACCACTGACAAAGTGACCGAGCTCAGCCGCAAGCTGCGCGTGAATGGCACGCCCGCGCTTATTTTTGCAGATGGTGTGTTGGTGCCGGGATATAGACCTGCTGCCGAACTAGAAAAAGCGTTGAGCCAAGCGACCGCTGTAAAACAATAAGCCACACACGTAAAATGCTCACCCTCGCACACGGGTTTTTTATGAAAATGCGCGAGCGGAATGTTCTCCACACGCGCTGCAAGCGTAGTGGGGAAGAGTGAATAATCAATCAAAAATTGTGATGCCCGCCTTCTGCTCTTACCTCCCCAGATGTTAAAACCGCTACAAGAATTTATCCGCCTGGAATCTGCCAGCGGCATCTTGCTGCTGATCGCCACCCTCGCCGCACTGCTCACGCAAAATAGCGCGGCCAGCCCGCTGTACAACGCATTTTTAAATTACCCGCTGGCCGTGCAATGGGGGCAATTTGGCATCGCCAAACCCCTGTTGCTGTGGATTAACGACGGCTTGATGGCGATATTTTTTCTGCTGGTGGGGCTGGAATTAAAACGCGAAATGTTGCAAGGTGAGCTGGACGACCCCAAGCAAATCATACTGCCCGTGGTCGCCGCGTTGGGTGGCATGGTCGTGCCAGCCATTATTTTTGCGGCAATTAATTGGGGCGATGCCTACGCCATGCGCGGCTGGGCAATTCCCACTGCCACCGACATTGCGTTCGCCTTAGGCGTACTTGCTTTGCTGGGTAAGCGCGTACCCAGCGCGCTTAAATTATTTTTATTAACCTTAGCAATTGTCGATGACCTCGGCGCGATCGTCATCATCGCCGCGTTCTACACCGAGAGCCTGTCAATGCTAGCTATCTTGGTCGTGGCGTGCGCCTTGCTGTTGCTACTTATACTCAATATTAAAAACGTACTCAGCCTGAGCGTGTATCTGGTTGTGGGTTTGCTGCTGTGGGTGGCACTGCTCAAATCTGGCATTCATGCTACGTTGGCCGGAGTCATGCTGGCATTTTTCATTCCGCTGCGCATTCAAAAATCGGCTCAACTATCGACAGCAGAAAGGGTGCAGCCAGAAAATTCATATTCAGAACGCTCGCCATTGGCAAAACTAGAACACCGCCTGCACGCCAGCGTCGCGTTCGGCATCTTGCCCTTATTCGCCTTCGCCAACACCGGCGTTCCCTTACACGGCATGACCTTCTCAGCACTGCTCGCCCCGGTCCCGCTGGGCATCATGGCCGGATTATTCATAGGCAAACAAATCGGTGTATTTGGGTTTAGCTGGCTACTGATTAAATCTGGCCACGCCAGTTTGCCCAATGGCACAACTTGGCTAGCACTCTACGCGGTGTCTATACTCGCCGGCATCGGCTTCACTATGAGCTTATTCGTCAGCTCCTTGGCTTATGGCGACGGCGCGCAGTTTGCCATGTCAGATCGGCTGGGCGTGTTGTGTGGGTCAGCACTGTCAGCCATTGTCGGGCTGGTGCTTCTGCGCGTGGCGTTAGGTAATAGGGCGGGGGAGAGGTGAATTGAGATTGGGCAACGTCCGCCCCGAATGAAAATAGCAATCGCGTAGTCTGTTGATGTGCTGATTTTTTGTCTAGCCGGGTGCGGCAGCGGCAGTGCTGATGCGCCTGGCTTATTACGCTGAATAAATCGAGCACTCACACGGCTAAAAATCTAAATTGCGTCGCAACACAGTGTTGCTCAACAACTTTTAATGCTTACATATTAAACATATGCTGGATTAAATCGGTGCTTCCTTAACTCTACAGCGCAGGTTCGCCGCCCTTCGGAAATAACACCCACAGCCTTCCTTGCTGTTTCATTTTGCCAGCTTGTGCGCCGGCCTCTTTCCCTGCTCCCCAAAAAAAATCGGCACGCACTGCGCCGCGAATTGCGCCGCCCGTGTCTTGCGCCAGCATCAAGCGGTTGAGCGGCGCGCTGTCATTGGGGTGAGTGGTGGATAAAAATACGGGTGCGCCTAGCGGGATGATGCGCGGGTCGATGGCGATGCTGTATTCGTTGGTGAGTGGTACGCCCAGCGCGCCGGGTGGGGTGGTTGTGTTATCGGGTAGCTCGCGAAAAAAAACGTAGCTGGGATTATGGTTGAGCAATGCGCCTAGTTTTTCTGGATTTTTCTCGCCCCATAATTTGATGCTTTGCATGGACGCTTCTTCCAATTTCAGCTCGCCCATGTCGACTAATTTTTTGCCGATGGACATGTAGGGGTGACCATTTTGATCGGCATAGCCGACTTTCACTTGTGTGCCATCCGGCAAATCAATACGCCCTGATCCTTGGATGTGTAGAAAAAATAAATCTACTGGGTTTTCAACCCAAAATAATTCGCGGCCTTTTACTGCGCCCGCCCCGGCTTCAATTTCGGCGCGGGTGTAATACGGCATGATGCGGTTGCCCTGCACGCGGCCACGCAGGCGCATGTCTTTGAGTTGCGGGTAGGTTGTGCCCAGATCAACCGTCAACATATCGCTCGGCACAGCGTACAGCGGGTAGCGAAAGCGCGGCGTGGGGGTGCGGCTACCCGGTAGCATCGGTTCGTAATATCCGGTGATGATGCCGTGCTCGGTACCGTCCGGGTTGAACACTTGATACGGCGTAAACCACGTTTCGTAAAATGCCCGCAAAGCGGCGTTGTTGTTTATATCTAACGGCTCGGCACCAGCGCAAGCTGCTTGCCAATTGGGGCGCGATTTCAGCACGCGGCAGCTTTGTAAAAACGCGCGATGCGAGGCAGATAAATTTTGCGAAGACCAGTCTGGCAAGCTCGCCCACTTGCTGAGAGTGAAAGCGGGAGCGGGCGTGATGGCCGGTGGAATAGAGGGCGTGTTGCAGGCGGTCAGCAGAAAAAATAAAGTGGCGAGCCAATATTTTTTTGGTCTTGCAAACGCTTTTTTAGAGCAGTTATTTAAAGCGATGTGCATATACGAACCTTGTTTTTAAGTAAGTTTTTTCTGTAATTCTATTAAACGAAACCACCCCCGCGCCAGTATCGGCTCATCGCTTATCACCTGTAAATCGGGGGCGGCAGGGAGCAGGTCTTCAAATACCACGTCTAGCCGTGTGGCGAGTTGCCCGATCCATGGTGTGAGTGCGCGCCGCAGCCTAGCATGTTCCCCTGTGCGTAAAAATTTATCAAATAAAAAAATGCGACCACCGGGTTTGAGTACTCTGCATGCCTCCGCTAAACATAAGGCGGGATGCGGTACGACCGCTAGGATGAGATGCAAAATCACATAATCAAAACGGTTGGCGGCAAAGGGGAGAGCCATGCTGTCGCCGCGTAGCCATTGAATCTCCAAATGATGGCGCGTATTCAAATGAGGTGACGCATGGATATTTAAGGCGTGTGCTTTGCGCTGCGCCTGCGCCAACATGGCAGCAGTAATGTCCAGCGCGGTGTAAGCGTGGTGCGGCGGCAGGTAGGGGAAGTCTAGCCCCGTGCCGACACCGTTGAGCAGCACCTCTGCGGAATTTTCTTGCGGCGATGTTTGTGCTGTTAAATTTTGCTGAAGAAAATTATTTTGGAGCAGATTTTTTTGCGGCAGACGGGCTAAATTTTGTTGGCGTGCATGGCGCGTAGCACGGTCAACGAAAGCATCATAAAACGGGGCGATGAAACGATAGCTGGTTTTTAGCGACATGCAGAAAAATAGCCGCTAAAAAATTTAGTGAAGGACACGCGGCACGCTCAACACAAATTGCGGAATCAGCACATCAAATTGCACGCCATCTTCGGTTTGCATTTGATAGCTGCCCGACATCACCCCCACTTGCGTAGCCAGCACCGCGCCACTGGTATATTCAAAACCTTGGTTGGGCGCGATAATGGGTTGCTCGCCTACCACGCCCTGTCCACGCACTTCTTGCACGTACTCATTAGCATCGGTAATGATCCAATGGCGGCTAATCAGCTTGGCTGTGGTGTCGCCCGTGTTGGTAATGGTGATGGTGTAAGAAAAGACAAAACGATTGTCAGCCTCGTTAGATTGCTCAGCCAAGTAACTTACTTGGGTGGCGATGTTAATGCGGTTTTTATCAGGTATGTTCATAGCCGACATTTCACAACATTTTTGCTGAGATGACAAGGCTGTTAGTCGATATTATTTTCTGATGATTAGTAGCTATGCGAAATTTGTGTACCCACCCCAAAATTTGGGCTGGCATCCGATAGCCCAAAAAGTGCGTAGGTGTTGAGCGACCAATCTTGAGCAAACCGCCAATCCCAATAGGGGCTGATTTCGCTGGCTGCCGCACCTCTTGTGGTGGAGGCTTGGCGGTAATCATAGATCACGCCGAATTGCGTTTCGTCGCTGAGCGGATATGAAAATCCGACTGATCCCAACCATACGTTGTTGAGTTTTTGTTGCGGCAAATCGCCTTTGATGCGATACCCCAGGCTGCCAAATATATCGGCCTCGCTCTCTGTCGGTTGATGCACGCCCAGCTCTACGGTGTAGTCGTTTGAGCCGGTACCCAAGCCTTGGTTGACATCTGCGGTGCCCAGTTTTACTTTTCCGGTGAGATCAAATTCGGTGTCGGACGCTGCCGTCGGTTCAAACGCATAACGCGTACTCACAATAAAATCGCCCAGTCCGCTAACGTTGGTTTGGCCGTTGGCGGTGGGAATAATGTCGCCGCCAATTAAAAAACCGCCCGTGGATTCTTGAATATATTGATAGGCCGTGGCGACTTTGTACGACCAAGCCCCAGTGCGATATTTGACGCTGAAGGGCACGACCAAGACGTTGGTATCTTGCGGCTGACCATAATCCCCCGTGCTTATATCGAGCCCGGTGCTAACGGTGACGCGGCCAGCAGCTTGGGCGATGTTTGTGCCTAACGATAGCGTGAGCGCGATAATGGCGGCGGATAGACCGAGTGGTTTTAAGTAATGATGGATTGCGCTTACTTGGCTTGCGGGGTGATGCATTTTCATCGTGAGTCTCCTTATTTTGAAAGTGGGTTAGTCTATTTTTGCTGATAGTTAATCTGCTGGTATTTAATCTTCAGGCCGTTCCATTCTTTCAGGACGTTCTGGGCGTTCAGCACGGTCTAATTTATCGGGGCGTTCGGGGCGATCCCGTTTGCGCGCATCATCATCTTGCTTGTTGCGACGACCCGAATTATCGGTGCGATTGCCGCGACCTTGGCGAGGCTTGGCATCTTTGCGCGCGCCTTTGTTGATGATGTTTTTATGCTCGCGCTCGGTTTGATCTCGCTCCACTTTAATGCGCTCTGCTACCACTCGGCGATCCGCATCCACACGCACGCGCACGGTGACGCGCTGGTCGTTTAGATCAGCCGCCGCCATGTTTGCACCATCCGCGTTTAAGATGTCGGCATTTTTTGGCACGTCAATTTCAACGCTCCCCAACAACAAGCGATTATCATTATTCGACGCAGACACATAGCCCTGTAGCGACAGCCGCTCCAACTTGCCATCAAACGGAATAGCGGGTTCAATTTTTATGTGCGTGCTGTGCAAACGTTGCCCATCCCAAGTGCCTGTCACTCGTACTTCACGCCCTGCGGTGAGTTCGGCGGGTGGGGTTGCAGACACCGGCAAATCAAATATCTGGAATCCATCCGCCGTTATTTGATCGGCACGCCCGCGCACTTCGATCTCACCTTGCGCGGCAGGTGCTATGCGCGAGGCAACAATCACGCCGCGCGTATCGCGCAGTCCGCTGACTTGCACCGCATCGCCCACCTTAATATTTGCTAAGGTCACGTTATAGGTCTTGGCGGTGACGCGCACCGTTTGGCCTAATACGGTCATTTTATTTTGTGCTAAATCAATTTTGCCGACGGGACCAATTACTTCATGCAGCACGCTAATGCGTTGTGCTTGCGTGCTGCTATTTGTTTCCATCGCTTCTACTGCAACGACTTGGCCGAGAGCCAATTGCGCGGTAGAAAGTGTCGTGCCATTGGCTTGCACGGGCGTATTTTCGTTGTATTGCACGCGGATGCCATTGACCCAAATACTGCCAAATTCGGTGATGATGCCAACAATACCCGTGCCGCCGATGCCATCGGACAAGATAGGCACGACGGCTAAATCGCCTGTGCCACCGATGCCGCCCTCACTAACTTCTTTTGCACGAGTGGGCGGCGCACAGTCTTTGGTTGGTGCGGCATCGCCCGTGCCACCCGTGCCACCTATAGCACAAAGGTTGTCGGCCATGGTTACTGAAGCCATCATCATTAAGAGCAGCAAAATAGAAAATTGTACGGGGCGGCACAGAGGGTTATTCATTGCTTTCATCCTTATTAGGCGGCGCATCGGTAACGGCCTCACTATAAAAATAAATACCGAAATTCATACGCTGGTTGGCTGTTGTCTTGCCTCGATCGGCACGTTCAAATTTCAATGCCTGCCGATTAATTGTTTGCAATGTTTGCATGCCTAGGGTGTGTGATAGCTCTTTTAATTTGGCGACGGATTCAGTAGTTAGATGATCGTAATAAACGCTGCGCTCTAAAAATGGCGGCTCACCTTTTGCTAAATTGTGCGCGGTCGCCGCGAGATGGTCATGCACGTTTTGGCCGAAATAAAATGCCAGTTCATCAAAGCCGTGGGTGGGAATAAAGGCCGCACTATTCAGGCAAACACGGTTGGCGGAGTCAAGGTGCACAATACCTAATTTTAGCCATTCATCTAATATTGGGCGCGGGCGAATATCTTTATTTAAGCCTGTTACCAATGTTTCAAAAGAAGTGTTGCCACCCTCAGCAGCAAAGCGCGGCAGCGGCAGCGGCTGACCTGCGTTATCCAAATAATCGGGGTCGGCATTCCAACGCGCAATGAGTGCTGCGCCGAGTGATACGGTAGGGGGAGGGGTGTTTTCTTCGATTACGCCACGCGCCAAACGTTTAACATCTTTGCGGTGCAAGCCTGTTAGCAAGCTCAAGCGGCTGTCGGTTTGCACTTTGCTGGGTAATTGAAAGTCATGCAAGGCGACATCTATATAGACTGACTTTAAAAGGTTAGATAGATAAGGGTAAGTCACGCCATGCGTCAGCAGTATTTTAACGAGCGGACGCAATACGCGTAACAGTGCCCTCACCAGTGCAGGGGGAGGGGTGTTCGTCGCGGCATGTGAAATTTGTTCCATGGGTGAATTATATCTTGACGTGGGAAAAATTACCACGTATATTTCGTCTGCGTGGGAAACATTCACACGAAATTTACTGGAATGGCAGGTGTTGTTAATAAGCCGTTTCGGTATTTACAGCGTAGTTAAGGTAGTTAAATATAATCAATGGAGGCTTACATGTTGAAACAGAAAGCAGTAACAATGATGATATTGGGCGCAGCACTGGTGGGCGTGATGTCCGTCGTTGTTGCGACAGATGCAAATGCACAAACAGTTAAGTTGCGTGGTGATGGTTCGGTGGATGACACTCAGCCAAGGACAACCACCCCAGCAACGCCCGCGACACCTGCAACACCGGGTGTGAAATTGCGTGGTGATGGTAGCGTGGATGATTCCCAGCCGGGAGCCTCAGGCAAAAAATCAGACGATGCTTCTGATCGTGGCCGCAACCGTGGACGTAACCATGGTCGCAATCACGGACGTAATCATGGTGGTCGCGATGCAGATGGTTCAAGGCATGGCGGCAGAGGCGAGCGTGGTGAACGTGCGGAGCGTCCTGAAAAAGCTGAGCGTCCTGAAAAAGCTGAGCGTCCGGAACGCGCTGAACGTCCTGAAGGAATGTAAGTGCTAAAGCTGTCGTGTAATTGTTGAGCTGTACCAACAACTATCTGGCAGTAAAAATGCAAACCCCGCAAGCGTAATGCTTACGGGGTTTTTTATTGCGCGCATTTTGATGGAGCTGATTTTTATGCCGCCGATTTTTTTACAGCAGGTTTTTTACAGCAGGGGATTTCTTAACGGCTGTGGTTTTTGCGGCGGGAGTCGTTTTTTTGGCCGCGGTTGTTTTCGGCGCAGCAACTTTTTTGCTTGCTGTCGTTTTCTTAGGCGCGGCTTTTTTAGCAGTTGCGGTTTTCTTTTCTGCGGCGGGTTTTTTGTCCGCTACGGGTTTCTTACGAGCGGCAGATTTCTTCTGCACTGGTCCTTTGGCGATGCGCGCTGCCAGCAATGCCAAACCCTCTTCAAGTGTCATTGCTTCGGGGGTCATATCTTTTGGTAGGGACGCGTTAATTTTGCCATGTTTAACGTAAGGGCCGTAGCGTCCTTCGCAAATACTGACAGGTGCTTGGTCTTCTGGGTGGGGGCCGAGTTCGCGCAACACGGCATTACCCGCTCTGGCCTGCGCTAATAATTCCACCGCACGGTCGAGTTTAAGGGTGAGAATATTATCGCTGCGTGGGATAGATTTGAATTTTGCATCGTGCGCAATATACGGGCCAAAGCGTCCGATATTGACCACTACTTTTTTGCCAGTTTCGGGATGTTCGCCCAAATCTTTCGGCAACTGTAATAGTTGTAAGGCCAGTGCTAAATCGGCAATTTCAGGCGCGATTTCTTTAGGCAAGGAAACACGCTTGGGTTTGGCTTTAACTTCTGATTTTGCCTCACCTTCAACCTTAGTTTTGCTTTTAGGTTTAGCGTTAACTTCCGGCTTGGTTTTAATTTCAGGCACCACCTCGCCTAATTGCACGTAATACCCAAATGGCCCGCGCAGCAATAACACCGACAAGCCGCTGACCGGGTCTGCGCCCAATTCTTTGCGCGCTTCGCCCGCATCCGCATCGCCCGCCATATTGCGCGTGTAATCACATTCCGGATAGGCGGTGCAGCCGATAAAATTGCCGCGCTTACCCAATCGTGTCGCCAACGGTTTGCCGCATTTGGGACAGGCTTCGTCGAGTAGGGTTTGCGTGACATCTTTACGCTCGACATTCATTTTTTCTTGAATGAGTGCGGTGAACGGATGCCAAAATTCGCTGAGCACGGGAATCCAATCACGCTTGCCATCGGACACTTCGTCTAGCTCATCTTCCATTTGCGCGGTGAAGCCATAGTCCACATAGCGCGTGAAATGCTCGGTTAAAAAACGGATGACCACGCGCCCCACATCGGTGGGCTTGAAACGTTTTTTGTCGAGC
>JANONT010000210.1:0-1538 GCA_031420955.1 Candidatus Nitrotoga sp.
CTATTGGTCATGCCATCGGTTCGGAAGCGGTTGCACGCGGCCAGCACACAATCGCCATTGGGCGGGATGGTCGTTTGTCGGGCGTGGAGTTTGCCGCAGCCTTGGCGCGCGGCATTCAGCAAAGCGGCATCCATGTTATAGATGTCGGGCGCGTCGCCACACCGATGGTGTATTTCGCGGCCTATCACCTAAACACGCATTCTGCCGTAATGATTACGGGCAGCCATAATCCGCCTGATTACAACGGGCTGAAAATGGTGCTAGCTGGCGAGACACTTTCTGGTGACAGCATTCAAGCATTACGCCAGCGCATCGAGCAAAATAATCTTGCGCACGGCACAGGCAGCTATTCAAAAAAAGACATCAGCAAAGAATATTTAGCGCGCATCACCGCCGACATCAAACTTGCGCGTCCGATGAAGGTGACCGTGGATTGCGGCAATGGCGTGACCGGAGATTTTGCCGCAACCCTGTATCGCCAACTTGGTTGCGAAGTGACCGAAATGTTTTGCGAAGTAGATGGCAATTTTCCAAACCACCATCCCGATCCCTCGCAACCAGAAAACTTGCAGGATTTAATTCATGCGCTTGCCCAAAAAGATAACCAGAATGACAGCGAGCTGGGGCTGGCTTTCGATGGCGACGGTGATCGCTTGGGCGTAGTCAGCAAAAATGGCAACATCATTTTTCCAGATCGGCAACTGATGTTATTTGCCGCCGACGTGCTCTCGCGCAACCCGGGTGCGGAAATTATTTTTGACGTGAAATCCACGCGTAATTTATTTGCGTGGATCAAAAAACACGGTGGTAAACCTACGCTATGGAAAACCGGGCACTCATTTATCAAAGCAAAAATGCGCGAAAGCGGTGCACTGTTGGCGGGCGAAATGAGCGGGCATGTATTCTTCAAAGAACGCTGGTACGGCTTTGATGATGGCTTGTACGCGGGCGCGCGGCTGTTAGAAATTTTAAGTAAGCAGCCGGACGCTAATGTTGCGCTGAACAATTTGCCCAACTCCATCAACACGCCAGAGTTGCAAATAAAATTGCAAGAAGGTGAAAATTACGCGCTTATCGCAAAGCTGCAAGCTCGCGCAAAATTAGTGGATACCCCGTTGTTTACTGATGCACAAGAGGTCATCACGATAGATGGCTTGCGTGTGGAATATGCGGATGGGTTTGGTTTAATGCGTTCCAGCAACACTACCCCCGTGATTGTGCTACGCTTTGAGGCTGATAATGACATCGCGTTAAGCCGCATCCAACAAGACTTTCGACGCGTGTTAATTGCAGCGAATCCGGGGTTGCAATTGCCGTTTTAATAAAGTATTTTGTCCCGCGACTGATGCGCCTCCCAACAACATCGGCACATCCTACCGAGCTACCATGCTGTAGGCCACCCAGACTCCACATAGCCGTCGTATCTTGATGCCGCTTCTGTCAAATCGAGATATTTATCAAACAAGGGAGACGCACGATTGGTGAACCACCAGCGATATTTGTTCTCGATGGGGGGCGTTATCTTGCATTGATTGATG
>JANONT010000211.1:0-4130 GCA_031420955.1 Candidatus Nitrotoga sp.
GGCGGGATAGTTTGCCATCCCCATGTCGGGTGAATTTCGGGGGATAAACAGAGTGCTGGGTGGGTAGAAGTTCGGCTTAAGAAAATGCTAACTGGGCTGCGTTATAAATCGTTTGATCAATTCATCCGCCATGATGGGGCAAACAAAAGTGCCTGCAAGACTCAACAAATCGGCATCCCCGCTGATCAAAAAATCAGCTTGTCCCACTATTGCTCAATGCAGAAACGGCAAATCGTATTCATCTCGACAATGAATGGTTTTAGGGTTTTCCTAAAATCACAAACACTTCATGCCCAACAGTTTGGCAGCCTTGTTTAAGCGTGTATCGAAGCAAGCAAAAAATATCATGGCTTGTGAAACACGCGCCGCTTCCGCAGCCGCTGCAAGTTGGATGCTGTCGTAGCCGCGCAGCGCAAAAGTATCGGCGTATTCTCCCGCTTTTTCGACCAGTGGCTGGTCGATTTCCAACACCACAAAATGTGGCCAATCTATGGCCAGCGCGGCCTTGGCTTGTTCGATGGTGGCGGCATCTTCGGGCATTTCACGCGCCCGTCTGGATAGTGCCGCAAACCCTTCCGCCCAAGCGATGCGGCACACCGCTGCGGCCTCTGCTTCAAACACGAGCGCTTTGAGGGCATCGCTCTCTGGCTCTGTGATGTAGAGTTTTAATAAAGCGGATGTGTCGCAGAATAAAATCATCCGCGATCATCCGCCACCATTTTAGAAACGGGTGTGCCTTTTTGTTGCAACACAAAGGTCGCGCCATTAGGTTTGCCCCCTTGCCAAGATGCCATGCCTGCCGCCAGCAAGCGCGATACCGCCGACCCATCGTCTGGCACAACACCCACTAGGCGCGCGACAATTTTACGGTGGGAGGTTAATTCGATGATCTCACCTGATTGAGCTTTGCTAACGTATTTCGCCAAATGTGACTTAAATTCTTGCACCGATACCAGCATATATGGCCTCTTTTTGTGGTTAATAGGCAAAATTGTGGTCTAAATTGCCAGGGGTGTCAATCAAGAGTTGGCTGAAATTGAGCAGGTGTTTGGCTGGGCATCACAGCATGGCGAAGCGGATTAAGCAGGCAATCTGTAAAACGGATGCTCGCCAAGTTAGATTTTTAGCGATGCCATTAAGGGCATCTCTATGAAGATTGCTTCTTACCAATCAAATAATGCCCTTGCGCCGTGCGCTAATGAGTGCTTCTTTCTTGTTTTTCGCCTGGAGTTTTTCGTAGATATTTTTGATATGGCTATGTACGGTGTGCGGGCTGATGTTTAATTTTCCGCCGATTTCTTTATAGGACAAGCCTTCTTGTATTGCCACCAATACATTTTTCTCTTTGGCGGTGAGCAGAAAATCTTCGTCGCTTGGCGCATCTTGCATTTCACGAATGACGGCGCGCGCAATGCGTGGACTCATGGGCGCACCGCCGTCGCGCAGGCTGTAAAGAGCCTCAATAATTTCGCGTGGTGAAGAGCCTTTAACCAGATAGCCTGTTGCGCCTGCCTTGATCGCAGCAAACACGCTATCGCGATCTTCATTGATGGTGTGGGCGAGGATGTCAGTTTGCGGAAAATTTTGTTTGATTTGATGGATGAGATCGATGCCCGATATGCCCGGCAGCCCTAAATCGCACAGCATCATTTGCGGGCGTGATGTGTCGAGATCGCGCAAAACTTCCTCAGCGCAGCCATAGTCGCCAGTTAAGTTAAAGCCGGGGTCACCCCCTATCAACATACGCAAAGTGTCGCGCAGCAGCGCGTCGTCTTCAACGATGATTAAACGGGTTTTGAGGGTTACATCCATCGTGTTTTTTGCCATTGTGGACACATCTAAAAACCAAGCTTTGCAAGTAGCCACTTACCATTATCGCCATCACATTAACTGTAAATTGTTCACTGTGCTATCCCCGATTCGGGGGATTTTAGGGGTAGCGGAACTTGTAAACGGAGATGCGTTCCCGTGTGCTCCATGCGCTGAGTGCTGGCTGAGCGTAGGCTCAGTGTGCCGCCCAGGCTAAGTGCGCGAGCGTGCAAATTGCTCAGCCCGCGACTATTGATTTCCCCATCATTTTGCAAATTCATCAAGCCGATGCCGTCATCTTCAATCTCAAGCGATAACTGCTGTGAGGTAATTTCAATTTTCACGTTTACGTTTTTTGCCTGCGCGTGTTTGATCACATTGATAAGGGCTTCCCGGTAAATGCGAAACAGATTTAAGCGCAACATGCTGACAGCATTCGGCAAATCTGGAGAGAGGCTGGCACTGAAATGAAACGCAACCGCGTGAGGTTCGAGCAACTTGTGACCGAGCAGCCGCATATCCGCTGCCACGCTGTGCCAATTGCCTTCGGCATCATCCAGATTACGCATGAAACCGCGAATTTCATCAAGGCTTTCGCGGGATAACTCTGAAATTTGTACGAGCTTTTTGCGGATGTCCGGCGCGGAATTTTCCAGTTGCGCCATATCCGACAGCAGGCTGATGTTGGTAGCGATGCCGCCCAGGCCGTCGTGTAGGTCGCGGGAAATGCGCTCGCGTTCCTCTGCTGTGGCGCGGCTGTTTTCCAGCACGCGCAGTTGCGAATAACTGGCTTCCAACTCGCGCCGGTTGGCGGCGATGCGCGTTTCCAGATCGGCGTTGAGTTTCTCAGCATCGCTCAGCGCGTTGATAAATCGCCGATTTAGATGCCAAGCTATAAACATGATCAGTACTGGCGCACTATAAACCAGCAAATGATGGTGCGCGTAACTGTCGTCTATCCCAGTGATAAGACTGTTTTGCACCATCCAATCCTGGATGCCGACGAGCAATACCAAGGCAATGCCCAGTGCCAACATGCCAGCATCGCGCGCGCTGGTCTGATGCGGGGAAAGATGACTGCCCGAGCCGCGACAATAAATCAACAATCGCGCAACCGTGTAGATGCCGGAGAAAATACTGCCAGTCATCCACACCCCCCCAACCAACCAAAGATATTTTCCAGCACTGGCATACAGCACCATCCCCACAACCGCATAGGTGATCAGTATTTTCTCGATCACCACGTTGCGATATCCGATGTAGCGATGCGCGAACATCGCAATACCCGTCGTCCACCAGGCAATACTGCTGTAGATCAGCCAGTCCCACGCCACTGCTGAGACCGGAATAACGCTGATAACATGGTTTAAACTGAGCAATGCCCAGACTGCTGCAACCAGCGCGAACCAGCCATATTGGCTATCGCTACGCCGCCTCAACCATAAACTAAAAAAGAATAATGAAATCACCAGCAACACCAAAAACAACCCTGTCGTCAAAGAGATTTGAAAAAAGTGAGCCCGCTCGTAGCGCGGCGTTAGCGCGGTCGTAGCGCCCAGCATCACCGGCGCCAAAATACCTTGGCCTGTATCCGAGCGCAGGCGTATATCGAGCACATTATTGCCACGCTTCCACGAACCATCCGGGATTTTGAAATATAACGGACGCGCCCAATTGCGTCCCAGCGGATTCTCGAAACTGCCGCCATCTCCAAGCAACTCGCCATTAAAATAAACCGCCGCATTCATGTTCAGGCGCGGCAGATAAATCCCCTGCTGCGTTGTCGGTGGTTGCTCTTGGTTAATTACGAAACGATACCAGCCATTATCTGCAATCTCATAGCGCGATGCCGGCCAAGTATCCGGCAGCATGACCGCCTGCCAACCTGCTGCTGTCTGTGGTAAGGAGGGGGTGGTCGTGATGAGTAATTGCGCTTGGATGAGGGTGATCGGGGCATCATTGCCTGCCGCTGGTTGTGCCATCGAAAACGGCGCCGCAACCATCAGATAAAGAAGCAGCAAAATCAAGAGGAAGTGTTTCCCAATGATAATCTCGTATAATTTGTACGTTTTGTCGTGTTCACGCGGGCAAAACCCAACCCGACAGAAGTCCCTAGGGTTCGCGCTCATCACCAACCTTACAGACTCCCACCAACTAATGTAACAATTGGTCATAATCACCCTCAAAAAACGAAGCACAAGAAATGAAATATAAAAGTATGAGGCTGAAGTAAGTTGGATTTTTTCGAGCTGTCCTTATGGGCACCTCTAAAAATTCAAATTGCTAAGCCAGACAAGGCGCGAAAACAAAATTGCGCCGGC
>JANONT010000212.1:0-5938 GCA_031420955.1 Candidatus Nitrotoga sp.
AAGTGGAAGCCATACTAGATTTGCGTCCAAAGAGGCTAGGTGAGGTACCCAAACGTCTGGCCGCAGTGCGTGCATTTGCCACTTTGCCGGAGGCTGCCGCACTGGCCGCAGCCAACAAGCGGGTGAACAATATTCTTAGAAGGGAATTCATAGAAGGCGACGAGGGTAAGGTAATCAGTAAATTGTTGCAGGAGCCCGCTGAACAGGCGTTGTATCAGGCGTTAAATCAAATCGCGCCGAGGGCAGACGAGGCGTTCAATGCGGGCAATTACACAGGTGCTTTACAAGTTCTGGCTCAGTTGCGTGGACCCGTGGACGCATTTTTCGATCAGGTGATGGTCAACGTGGAAGACGCGGCATTACGCAACAATCGCCTCGCGTTGTTGTTGCAATTGCAGCAAACCATGAACCGTGTAGCAGATATTTCTAAGCTGGCAGCATGAGTGCGCATGCCCTCACAATTTTAACGTTCCATTTTTTATAGGCAGCAAGCATGGTCTTTTTACGTTCTCTGATTTTCTTTTCATTGCAGGTCATTATCACGCCTATTTTTACGTTGATTGCGATACTCAGCTTCCCCTTGCATCCCATCACGCGCTACAAACTGATTTCGGGTTGGGCACTCACCATGCTGTGGTTGCTGCGCGTGATTTGCGGCATTCGTATGCAGGTGCGCGGTGCAGAAAATATTCCGCAGCAGCCGTGCATTGTGTTGTGCAAACATCAATCGGCGTGGGAAACAATCGCGCTGCAAAAAGTTTTTCCGCCGCAGGTGTGGGTGTTGAAACGTGAATTATTGCTTGTGCCTTTTTTTGGTTGGGGATTAGCGATGACCAGCCCGATTGCGATTAAGCGCAGTGATGGTAAAGGCGCGGTTAAGCAATTATTGCAGCAGGGTAAGCAACGCATGGCACTGGGATTTTGCGTGGTGATTTTTCCGGAAGGCACGCGCATTCCCTATGGACAGCGCGGCAAGTATAAAATTGGTGGGGCGTTGCTGGGTGCTTCTAGTGGCGCGCCGGTTGTGCCAGTGGCGCACAACGCTGGAAAATTTTGGCCGAAAAATTCTTTTCTAAAACACCCCGGTGTGATTACCATGAGCATTGGTGCAGCGATTGATCCTGCGGGATTGAAGGCGGAAGAAATTAATCAGCGCGCCGAGGATTGGATTGAAACGGAAGTGACTCAATTGGAGTCCACATCGAGGCCGGAGTCCCCCGCTCATGCTGCGTAAATTACGCCAATTAATTTCTCCACTGGTCGCCGCTCCGCCTGCCGCCGCCGAGCTACGCACCGTGACCTTAGCTGGGCAGCCGATCAATTATCAGCTCAAGCGCACACGTCGGCGCAGCATCGGTTTGCGGATTGATGATCGCGGTTTGGTGGTCAACATTCCCATGCGCGCTTCGGAGAAATGGTTGCACAGCGTGTTGCAGGACAAGGCGCACTGGGTCATCGATAAGCTCTCTAAATGGCAGACAGAAAGTCGCGCCATTGCAACGGCGCAGACTGCAAAATTGTACGATGGTCAAACCATTCCTTTCATGGGGGAGACGCTCACTGTGCGCTTGGTGAATAGCTTATTCGACACGCCGCCGCAACGGCTGGGCACAGAATTATGGGTGTATGTGATCGGCATTGTTACGCACGATTTAAATACAGAAAGAGTAAATAATACTCGGGCCGAAGTTGCGCTAGATGAATGGTATAAGGCGAATGCGGAAAATATTTTCAAGGAGCGGGTCGCGCTGTATGCCGCGCCGATGAACGTTGTGCCGCGCTCGATTAAACTTTCTGCCGCGCGCACGCAGTGGGGCAGTTGCACCGCGCTAGGCGCGCTGCGCTTTAATTGGCAACTGATTAAAATGCCACTGCCCTTGATTGATTATGTGGTGGTGCATGAGTTGGCTCACCTTATTCAGATGAATCACTCGCAGGCGTTTTGGCGAGAAGTGGAAAAAATTTGCCCTGATTATTTGGCTTTACGCAAAGCGCTACGCTTGCATCAGGGTACTTTGCGATAAGTCGCGCAATCTTTACCCGTATAATTTTCTTATATAAATGTAACTAAAATTTCCATGATGCGTTTAATGTATATTTTAATTTTGACTATGCTGCTGCACGGCTGCGGCAGCAAGTCGGCTTTGTACTTGCCTGCCACCCCTGCCAAATCAAAAACGTCGCAGCCTGCCCCCACGCAGCCCCCACCCAATCAACCCGCGCAGACTCCATAACATGTCCGATTATTTTAGTTATAAAAATACCCAGCTCCACGTTGAAAATGTTCCGCTGGCCGACATCGCGCAGCAGTTTGGCACGCCGTGTTATGTGTATTCGCATGCGGCACTGAGCGATGCTTATCAGCAATTTTCAACAGCGTTAAGCGGGCGCGAGCATTTAATTTGCTACGCGGTAAAAGCGAATTCCAATTTGGCGATTCTGAATTTATTAGCCACGCTCGGCGCAGGTTTCGACATTGTTTCCGCAGGCGAATTGCAGCGCGTTTTAGCGGCGGGTGGGGCAGCGAATAAAATCGTTTTTTCTGGCGTAGGCAAAACAGTCGAGGAGATGAAGCTGGCTTTGCAGGCCGATATTCTTTGCTTCAACGTCGAGTCCAGCGCGGAGCTTGCGCGGCTGAATGAGGTGGCAAAAGAGCTGGGCAAAGTTGCGCCAGTGAGCCTGCGCGTGAATCCTGATGTGGATGCAAAAACGCATCCGTATATCTCTACAGGCCTCAAGCAAAATAAATTTGGCGTGGCCTACACCGAAGCACTGGCTTTGTGTCGCCAGGCGCAGGCAGCAAAAAATTTACGCATCACCGGAATGGATTGCCACATCGGTTCGCAACTCACCGACCTTGGGCCGTTCATCGCTGCCACCGAAAAAATGCTGGCATTAGTCGATACTTTGGCGCAAGAAGGGATTCATTTAGAGCATTTAGATTTAGGGGGCGGGCTCGGTATTCGCTATCAAGATGAAGCGCCACCCAGTATCGCAGATTATGTGAAAGCCTTGCTGGGTGCGATGCGTGGCCGCACCGAAAAAATAATTGTCGAGCCTGGTAGGGTGTTGGTAGGTAATGCAGGCGTGCTAATAACTAAAGTTGAATACCTTAAGCATGGCGAGGAAAAACATTTCGCCATTGTTGATGCCGCGATGAATGACTTGATGCGCCCCGCTTTGTATGATGCTTATCATCACATCCAAGTCGTGCAAAAAAATGAGCGTATCACGCAGCAATATGAGGTGGTGGGGCCGGTGTGCGAAACTGGAGATTTCCTCGGAAAGGCTCGTGAATTGGGCATCTTGCAGGGAGATCTGTTGGCGATTATGTCGGCTGGCGCGTACGGAATGAGCATGAGCTCTAATTATAATTCGCGTCCGCGTGTTGCAGAGGTGATGGTAAAAAATGACCGTGTGCAATTGATTCGAGCGCGTGAAACGGTGGCTGAATTATTTGCGGGCGAAAAAATATTTGTGTGATTTGTGATAAAAATGCATAAACCTATTGCACTTTATTTTTAATCGCGCATAGAATGCGCCACCAAGCGTGTTCCGGTTAGTTTGTAGGCATAAGGGTTGGACGTTTGGGATGTTGTTGAGCAATTCAAAATGTAACATCTGGTTCAAGTCTAATAATTTTTATAAGGAATAAAAATGGCTACAACAGTCAGCAAGACCACCGCTAAAAAAACGGTTACCAAAAAATCTGCAGCTACCAAAGCAGCCGCTAAACCTGCAGCCAAAAAAGTGGTTGCCAAAAAAGTGGCAGCCAAGCCAGTTGTGAAAAAAACAGCCGCTAAACCAGCCGCCAAAAAAGTGGTTGCTAAAAAGCCGGCCGCTAAAGTTGCAGCTAAGCCTGTCGCCAAGCCTGCGGCTAAAAAACCGGTAGTCAAAAAAGCAGCCGCAAAGCCCGCCGCGAAAAAGGTAGTTGCTAAAAAGCCAGCCGCTAAAGTTGCAGCTAAGCCTGCGGCTAAAAAGCCGGCAGTCAAAACAGCAGCCGCAAAGCCCGCCGCGAAAAAAGTAGTTGCTAAAAAGCCAGTCGCGAAAAAATCAGCTACTGCCCCAACGATAGGCAAAGGCATACTGGGCGCGTAAGCCAGCATTCGCTGCATGTGCGTTTTAAAGATAAAGCCTGTTTGCTTGTTAAGCAGGCTAAGGCTTTTTAGGCATGGTGGTTGGCTTTGTAGCGGTGTAATTGTGTTGCACTATCATTTCAATGAATGGCTGCCAAATGAATTCCTGCGAGGAGTGTGAGTCATGTCGCTACGCATAAACGATGAAGCCCCCAATTTCACCGCTGCAACAACGCATGGAACAATTAATTTCCATGATTGGCTTGATGGTAGCTGGGCGATTATTTTTTCCCATCCCAAAGATTTCACGCCTGTTTGCACGACCGAGTTGGGCTATGTGGCCAAGCTGGTTCCAGAATTCACTCAAAGAAATTGTAAGGTAATCGGGCTGAGCATAGACCCAGTGGGTAACCACGCCGAATGGGCAAAAGACATTGAAGAAACCCAAGGCTATAGCGTAAGTTTCCCAATGATAGGCGACACGGACTTAGCTGTGGCCAAGCTATACAACATGTTGCCCGCCGATGAATCGGGCACCTCCGAAGGCCGAACCGCCGCGACCAACGCCACGGTGCGCTCTGTTTTTATCATCGGGCCGGATAAAAAAATCAAGCTGATGATGACTTACCCGATGACGACAGGGCGAAATTTTGATGAAATTTTGCGCGTGTTAGATTCCATGCAACTCACCGCTAAACACAAAGTCGCCACACCTGTTAATTGGAAAAATGGTGAAGATGTCATTATCGTCCCTTCTGTTACTGATGCTGATGCTAAGGGCTTGTTCCCGCAAGGGTGGAAAGCACTGAAGCCTTATCTGCGCATTACCCAGCAGCCTAAATAACGCAATAAAAACAATTGCATTGTTGTCCTGCAATGTAAATGCAGGACAAACCGCCTAGATATACTTCGCTATTTTATAGTACGAAGCTAGGGGAAACAAAGTTTTTTTATCCCATGTATTGCGCCATCATCAAGCGTAACTTACCTTTCAGCGATATTCCTTAGGCGCACACTTTTACCGCAAACGGATATTCGGTCAAGCTGAGTTGATGTTTCGGGTCAATCTGTAAAAAATTTTGTTTTTAGCGACATACTTTTAAGTGGGGATTAGAATGGCTACTTCTAATATTGTGATGGGTAAACCTCCGGCATTGCCCGCGCAAACAAAGGCCATTAACAAGGCTGCAGTTGTGCAGGGGCAGGTCAAAGTCATTCCCGATAACAAAAAGATCGCCGTTAAACGCAAGCCCCAAGTACAAGTTAAACGCAAAAAAATCGACGAAGATTTTGATCGCAATGCGGACGCGAATTCTTCCGGTGGCGCGGCGGCTGGGGCAGAATCAGGTCTATCTGCCATATTAGGCAATGTTGGCACCATCGCGGCAGGCGCATCTGGCGTAGTGGTGGGCAGCGTCGTTGCAGCCGCAGGCGGCGGTGACACCCCAGCCAACTCCCCTACCTCCCCCGGTGTGAACAACCCTCCCAATATAGGTGCGATAACTGAAGGTACACCCACCACAACAGGCAAATTAGTTGTTGCCGATGCGGATAGTGCGACCACCTTTAAGGTGGTGACGAATGGCGAGAGTACGCACGGCACGTATACCATCGCCGCAAACGGAGACTGGACGTACACGTTGAACAACGATAGTGCTGCCATACAGGCACTGAACGATGATCAAACATTGCAAGATACGTTCACAGGGGAAACCGCCGATGGCACACAGCAAAGTGTGACCATTACTATCAGTGGTGCGAATGATTTGGCCATAGTTACTGGTGATAAAGAAGGGGAGGTGACCGAGGCGGGCGATGGGGGAACAGGCAACCAGACCCCTCATGCTGGGACGGCAACCGTT
>JANONT010000213.1:0-3956 GCA_031420955.1 Candidatus Nitrotoga sp.
ACACACCCTATCAGGCCGAAATCGCCCAGGGCCGTCTGGAAGCGTTGCTCAATTTCCAGACCATGGTGACGGATCTGACCGGCATGGAAATCGCCAATGCCTCGTTGCTGGATGAGGCTACTGCAGCGGCAGAGGCGATGGCGATGTTGTTTAGCACGCGCTCGTCAGAGGCTGCAAAAAATGGCGTGAATAAATTTTTCGTATCGCACGAATGTTATCCGCAGACCATCGATTTATTGAAAACACGTTCGACACCGATGGGCATTGAATTGGTGATTGGCGATTTCAAAACAGCAAAATTAGGGGATGGATTTTATGGCGCATTGCTGCAATATCCGAGCGCGGATGGCACGGTGCACGACTACACAAATTTTGTGCAAGCCGCTAAAGCGCAGGGCATGACGATTGCGGTGGCAGCCGATATTTTAAGTCTGGTGTTGCTCGCGCCACCCGGCGAGTGGGGCGCAGATGTGGTGGTTGGCAGCACGCAGCGTTTCGGTGTGCCTATGGGTTATGGCGGCCCACACGCAGCGTATTTTGCTTGTCACGATAATTTTAAGCGTTCCATGCCGGGGCGCATCATCGGTGTGTCGGTCGATGCAGACGGCGGTGCGGCATTACGCATGGCCTTGCAAACACGCGAGCAACATATTCGCCGCGACAAAGCCACCTCCAACATTTGTACCGCGCAAGCACTGCTCGCCATTATGGCCAGCATGTATGCGGTTTATCACGGCCCGGCGGGTATGAAAGGCATCGCGCAGCAAGTGCATTTCACAGCGATTACCTTGGCGGCTGAGTTGAAAAAACTGGGCTACAAAATGGCGGAAGGAATATTTTTTGACACAATCAAAATAAATATCGCCGACCACGGCCAGATTAAAAACTTGGCCGAGGCCGCACAAATAAATTTCCGCTACACCGACACTGCCATCACTATTGCGCTCGATCAAACCACTGATGCAGAGGATTTGAATGCCATTATTGCGGTGTTTGCAACAGCAGCGGGCAAGCCTGCCACGCAGGTGACCGAGGCGCAAATCAGCGCGCAAAAGCCGCTGATCAAAAATCGCACTTCCGCGATTTTGCAGCATCCGGTGTTCAACACCCATCATTCCGAATCAGAGATGATGCGCTATATTAAAAAATTGGAGAACAAAGATTTATCGCTCGTGCATTCCATGATTTCTTTGGGCTCGTGCACCATGAAGTTGAATGCCGCCTCCGAACTCATGCCGATTACTTGGCCGGAATTCGCTAACATTCATCCCTTCGTGCCGGTAGATCAGGCGGCGGGTTATCAAGAAATAATCGCCGAGCTGGATGTTTTGTTAAGCGAAATTACCGGCTTCGCCAAAATGAGCTTTCAGCCTAACAGTGGCGCGCAGGGCGAATATGCGGGGTTGCTGGTGATACAGGCTTACCATCAAGCACGCGGCGACGCGCATCGTAATATCGCGTTGATTCCCACTTCTGCACACGGTACAAATCCTGCCACTGCTGCCATGTGTGGCATGAAAATTGTGCTGGTTAAGTGCGATAAAAATGGCAACATCGATGTGGATGACCTGCGCGAAAAAGCGGTGCAGCATAAAGATAATCTTTCTTGCCTAATGGTGACCTACCCCAGCACACACGGGGTTTATGAAGAGAGCATTATTGAAATCACCACCATCATTCACGCCAACGGCGGCCAAGTTTATATGGACGGCGCGAACATGAACGCGCAGGTGGGGCTGACCAGCCCCGGTAATATCGGCGCGGATGTGTGCCATTTGAATCTGCATAAAACTTTCGCTATTCCGCATGGTGGCGGCGGGCCGGGCATGGGGCCGATTGGTGTGGCCAAGCATCTCGCGCCGTATTTGCCGTCGCACCCAGTGATTAAAACCGGCGGTGAAAAAGGCATACACGCCGTGTCTGCCGCGCCTTACGGCAGTGCGTTAATTTTGCTGATTTCGTATGGTTACATCAAAATGTTGGGCGGCGAGGGCGTAACCGAAGCCACGCGCATGGCGATTTTGAATGCGAATTATATTAAAGAATCGCTTAAAGATTATTACCCCACGCTGTACAGCGGCAAAAATGGCCGCTGCGCGCACGAAATGATTTTGGCCTGCGCCACGTTTAAGCGCGATGCTGGCGTGGAAGTGGGCGACATCGCCAAGCGTTTAATGGACTATGGTTATCACGCGCCGACCGTTTCATTCCCCGTGGCGGATACCTTAATGGTCGAGCCGACCGAGAGTGAATCTAAGGCCGAGTTGGATAAATTTTGCTCAGCCATGATCGCCATCCGCAAAGAAATTGATGAGATTATTTTGGGCGTGGCGGGCAAGGAAGATAACGTGTTGAAAAACGCGCCGCACACCGCGAAGTCTTTAATCGCGGGCGAATGGCGGCATACCTACTCGCGTGAAAAAGCGGCATATCCATTGCATTGGGTCAAAGAAAATAAATTTTGGCCGAGCGTGGCGCGGGTAGATAACGTGCGTGGCGATAAACATTTGGTGTGCTCATGCCCACCGATAGAGTCGTATGCAGAAAGCATTACCGAAGTAACCGAAGTGACCGCCGTTTAATTGATTAACCATTACATTAACCAATAAGGAAACCATCATGACTAAAGATACTGCAAACAAAACCGCTGTTAAATTGGGCGGCTCACCCATTACCCTGCTCGGCGATTTTCCGACGGTGGGGCAGACTGCGCCAGCATTTACGCTAGTTGATAAAGACTTGAAAGATGTTTCATTAAAAGATTTTGTGGGCAAGCGCAAAGTGCTGAATATTGTACCCAGCCTGGACACGGGAGTTTGTGCAACTTCTACGCGCAAATTTAATGAGGCGGCAAGCGGGTTGAACAACACGGCAGTATTGGTTATTTCCGCTGATCTGCCGTTTGCCATGGGACGTTTTTGCACCACCGAAGGCTTGACTAATGTCACCGTGCTGTCGCTCATGCGCGGACGTGATTTTATGCGCAACTACGGCGTGAAAATTGCCGACTCCGTGCTACAAGGCATTACCGCCCGCGCCGTGCTGGTGCTGGATGAAAAAGATCAAGTCGTTCACGCTGAACTGGTGGATGATATTACGCATGAGCCCAACTATGCAGCGGCACTCGCAGTATTGAAATAAGTTAAATAGGGGGGCTTATCCCCCTTTGGGGTGATGGTGTTGTGGCCATCGTTCTGGTAGCGTTGCGGTTGTAACAGCCATTGCAATTAACTCGGAGAAAAGCCATGTCCCTTAAGCCCCTAAAATTAGCTATCGTTTCCGCATTACTCGTCAGCAGTAGCGCGGCACTCGCGCTGCCATTTAATTCATTTGATCCGCGCTCCATGGCCATGGGCGGGGCGGGTGTCGCAGTCGGCGATGCCGCGATGGCCCCCTTTTTTAATCCCGCCCTGCTAGGTGTAACTAAAGACGAAGATGACTTTTCCGTGGTGCTGCCCATCATCGGCGTGCGCGTGTATGACCCAGCAAACTTCCGTGATTTTGAGAAGGGTGATTACGCGAATAAGCTGCAAGCCTCGATCAATGCATTTAACGTTGCGCCAACATCTTTGGGTGCAACCGCAATAGCTAACGATACAAATGTTTTAAATGCCGAGCTGGCTAAATTAAGTGGCAAGCCAGTACAGGCAGAATTTGGCGCAGCAATGGTGATCGGTATTCCCAGTAAAAAATATGGCGGGGCATTTTTTGCCAGCGGTTCGGGCGCGCTGGGCGGGTTGGTCAATTATAGAGATGGCCAAACCTTGACTAATTTGGCGCGGGTCGCAACCGATGTGGCAGCTTGTAATAATGACAATGCTTGTCTTTTAGTGGTGGCCACAAATAATCCTGCTTACTTTGATAATACAGGCAACTTCACCTTCACCACTACTCAGCTTCAATCTCAAACGCACATTCGCGGCGTTGCCAAGGCTGAAACAGGTATTGCTTTAGCG
>JANONT010000214.1:0-7400 GCA_031420955.1 Candidatus Nitrotoga sp.
CTCAATCCTTGATCCACTACCATGCGGGCTATTTCCAGTTTAAATGCGGCTTCGTAATGTTTGTGTTGCTTGGTCATTTTTGTTTCCTCTCTAGGTGGATGATAATCCTATTGAGGTGTCCGTTTTTATTAGACCACTACAGTATCTCAGACCAGCCACGCTTAATGCCGCCCAGAGGGTTATCCATTGCAATTTCGTCTGACTGCGCCCAATTTTCCGACATCATTTGCATATTGCCAGAGTTGAAAGCACAGTAGAACTGAACGAGTGCTTGATACGGGGAAAGCAAATCCCCTTGTTTTTCCTTGCCTGTAATTGCTTCCTGAACTGGGTACATGTGATTCCTCTTTCTGTTGCCTAACGTGGTCGCGAATTGAGCGGCACCCCGCGAAGAATTGAGATACGCGAAGTGTATCGAAATTTTCGAGTGGGCGCAGCCGCAGAATGCGGTGACCGCTCGAATGAGGGGATAGGCGGCGCGGCGCGCCGCCCACGAATTCGATCAATTCGCGACCACGATAAGCGGACGCGCGGCGTCCGCTTATCGTAATATAGAAAACATTTTCATACCTTCGCAATATCGCCCATACAAAGCCGCCTTGTCAATAAATAATTTAAAAGCTTACATCTCATTTAGTTGGAGCAATATTCTGCTGGACTTTCATTTTAGGGCAGCCTGAAATTTCACGGATGGAAGCTAAAGTCGTTTCTCAAGATTCCCCCAAGCTGCTTGATCGGATGCGCGCAGAGGTTCGCGTGCGCCACTATATCAATGGTCACAGACTCGATTGATTCTGAACTGTTCTGATTTTCTATCCCCGCCTTTGGGCTTGGGCTCAATTCGTCGCCCCAGTTTGTTTTGAATGCGTTGCTTGAAACGGTCATTTCCCAGCACCCAAGCCTTGTTGGTAGCCTCTCTGATTTCGCTGATAGCATCTGCGGAGATGTGATGTTTGAATAGCTGGCGATACGCGGCTTGACGCTCCTCATCTGTTTTTCCCAAACGCTGGTATTCGGCATACGGGGTTAGCCTATCACTTGGTTGACCCCACGCGTTGCTGTGACGGCATAAATTTCTGCGATAGCTGTCACCCTGATCAATACCCGCCGCTTCATTTTTTAATGTCGGCCAATAACTGGATATGTTTGCACGGAATCAGTCTGTTTGATACTTGGGGGAGCGCGGGCCGTAGAGTATGCCGTTGGGGTGTCCGGCGGAGAGCAGCCGTTGATTGGTGATTCCGGCCACGCTATGACTGGCATCGGTCACTTGATTGGCAATTTGATTAACGATTGCAGCAATCAGTAACCCCGCTAAACCGCCATTATTCTGATTGCGGTTTTCATCGTTAGAAGCCCTGGCCGATCCCTGCCACAGCAAGGTACCCGTTTTTAGATCCAGCAATTTAGCGTTAGCCGCCACAATCGCAGCACTGCTGAGTACCGTATAGCTTGAGCCGTATTGGGTGATGGTGATGTAGAGCGCAGCATCTGCACCAAAAATTTCCTGCAATTTTTTGGGTGCAACAGCGTGAATATCGGCGGGTGTACTGAGGCCATTATTTTTGAATGTTTCATCAACCAGTGTTACTGGAAATACATAGTAACCCGCCTCCGCCAGCGGATGCGTGGCTTGGGACAGCACGCTGTACGTTGCCTGCACATCCGGCGAATTATTCACTGGCGGTAACACCAAAATAGAGCGCGGGCGAATTTGTTTATACGCCGTGTAGTCATAAGCCTGTTTTGTAGCACAACCTGTGGCAAGTAGGACGACAAAAAGTGCAGTCACGATTTTGAATGACCCGATTTTAAATAACAAGGCGCGCATTTTTATATTCTCACTTCGCCAATTTTTTTAACAAAAAATCCATATACAAAGCGGCTTCAGGGAACAGTTCTTTTTCGGCGCGGAATTGTTCGGCCACTTGATCGTTCTTACCTGTCTGAGAATAGAGCAGCCCTAAGTGGGCATGGTATCCCGGCGGGGGTGCTTTGCCCGTTGCGCGAATTTTTTGCAGGTCTGCTTCCAGCTCGCCGCTTTGCGCTTCCGAGCCACTGCCCTGTCTTTTGAAGTATTCATAAACCTGTGGTTGATAGCCTTCCCACTGATACAACGTAGGCGGCGCGGTTTGGCAGCCAGTCAGTAACGCGCTACTCAAAAGAGCCAGCACGAAAATACCTTGTTTGTGTTTAGCAATCTGCATGATGTCGCGATGATGATTTATTTATTGGGTTGCCACGCGCCATTATCAATAGCATCGGTCAGCCTATTCACCGCCTCGCGAATCGCTAGATCAAGCACTTTACCATTCAGGGTGGAGTCGTAGCTGGCCGTGCCACCAAAGCCGATTACTTCGCGGTTAGACAGCGCGTATTCCCCCGCGCCTTGAGCCGAATAAACCACTTCTGAAGTGACGGTATTAACGATATTCAAGTTAACTTTAGCATAAGCAATTTGCGATTTGCCTCTACCCAAAATGCCGAATAATTGCTGATCGCCCACTTCTTTGCGCCCGAACTCCGTCACATCGCCCGTCACAATATAATCCGCCCCTTTCAGCTTCTGCGTTTTATTGCTAATCGCCGCCTCTTGGCTGGTTTCGCTCATATTATCGCGATCCAAAACATTAAAGCGATTGGTTTGTTGCAGATGTGTGATCAGAATGGTCTTGGCTTGGCTGCCGAGGCGATCGACTCCATCCGAAAAAATACCACGCATAAAACTGGAACGATTATCAAATTTCCCGATAGAGACTGGCGTGCGTACCCCTGCGTAAGGTTTGTTGACGGTGTCTACTTTTGCGACAGCGAGCGCTTGCGAGCTTTCGGTCGCACAACCACTAAGCGTTAAAAATAGTGTGGCAGAGATAAGTAACGAAATAACGCGGATGAATTTCATACTGACACTCCTTTTCAAATTGAGGGGGCGGCTCAGCCAATTATAGCTACTTTAGATTTAACCGAATGCTAAAAATCTATCGGCAGAAAAACGCACAGAGGGCGCCCGCGTTAACTGCCCATGTTGACACTGCTTGATTAGCAATTTTAATAGGGGCAATTCAAGGGTACTTCTAAAAATTAAAATTCCCAAGCCAGGCAAGGCGCGAGCAAAAAATGATGACGGCGCATATATTTGATGTGTGAGGAGTCATTTTTTGCGGGCAACACAGCATGGCGACGAAGCGGGGTAAGCAGGCAATCCGCGAAGCGGATGCTCGCAAAGTTGAATTTTAGGTGTGCCCTTAACGCCCGTACAGCCTGCGGCCTCTTATACGTGCACGATGATTAGCGCGCTCTTCACTTTCGGTGAGCGGCTTAGGGACTTTGTCGGCAAACGGATTTTTTCCGGCTTTGAATTCGACTCGCAATGGCGTGCCTTGTAATTTGAATGCATCACAAAACGTACGTTCCAAGTAACGTCGGTAGCTATCGGGAATTTTATCCAGCGCGCTACCGTGAATAACAATGAGCGGTGGATTGCTGCCGCCTTGGTGCGCGTATCGCATTTTAGGGCGGAATGTGCCACGCGGGGGTTGCTGTTTTTCCACTGCCGCCATGAGTACACGGGTCAACAGCGGCGTGGATAATTTTGCCATTGCCGCAGCGAACGCTTCGTTCACCGATTTCAACACGCCCGGCACGCCCTCGCCATGCAGCGCGGAAATAAAATGCAGTTTCGCGAAGCTCAAAAAATGCAGCTTGCGTTCTATGTCACGTTTGGTGGTATCGCGTTGATATTGATCGAGGCCATCCCATTTATTCACCGCCAACACTAACGCGCGCCCCGCTTGCAAAACAAAGTCGGCAATATGTGCATCCTGCTCGGTAATACTTTGTTGCGCATCGACCACCAGCACTACAACGTTGGCATCTTCCACCGCTTGAAGTGTTTTAATTACCGAGAATTTTTCAATTGCTTCATCTACCTTGCCGCGCCGCCGTACCCCGGCAGTGTCGATGATGGTGTAGTGCTTGCCCGCGCGCTCAAAATCAATATAGATGCTGTCGCGCGTGGTGCCGGGTTGGTCAAAAGCAATGACGCGCTCTTCCCCTAAAATGGCATTGACCAAAGTTGATTTCCCTACGTTGGGTCGCCCAACAATCGCCAGTTTAGGATGGTCAGCTTTTTTCTCGGTGGCCTCTTCTTGTACGGGGAAATTTTCCAACGCCAGCTCGATCATCTCAGTGACATTGTCGCCATGCGCGGAAGAAATGGGCAACGGCTCGCCCAGCCCCAGCTCAAAAAAATCACCCGTCACGGCCACACGCTGCATGCCCTCGGCCTTGTTCACCAACAATAAAATCGTCCGACCCGTCTTGCGTAATTGATCTGCAATAATTTTGTCTTGCGCGGTGAGTCCTTGGCGACCATCCACTAAAAACAAAACCAGGTCCGCTTCGTCTATCGCCTGCCGTGTTTGCTTGGCCATTTCAAACATGATGCCTTCTTTGGCAACCGGCTCTAGCCCACCCGTATCCACCACTAAAAAAGGTCGCTCCCCCACGCGGCCACGACCATAATGACGATCGCGGGTAAGTCCCGGCAAGTCGGCCACCAGCGCATCGCGGCTGCGCGTGAGCCGATTGAAAAGAGTGGATTTTCCGACATTAGGGCGGCCAACTAAAACGAGTGTGGGTAGCATTTATTAAATCCAATTTTGTAGGATGCAATGAAATCTACAAATAAATAATGACGCCATTAGCGAATTGAAAAAGAAAACAATCCGCCGTTTTTCGTTTGCACAAATAAGCCTTCGCCGAGTGTAACGGGCGCAGATTGCACGGGGCTGTTGTCGGTTTTATAACGTGCCACCAAGCGGCCATCTTCGCGATGCAAGACATGCACATAGCCTTCATGGTCGCCCGCTGCTAAATAATCGCCGAACAGATTAGGCGCGGTGACGCGACGTAATTTCATTTGCTCATTTTTCCAAACAGAGCTGCCGCTGCTTTTATCGAGTGCTAAAACCGCGCCATTGATATCGGTGATGTACAGATTTTTTTGGCTCAAGAACATGCCCTGATCGCTGGAAATATCGCGACTCCACAACAGACTACCTTGAGCATTGCTGAAGCACGCCACTCTGCCCTGAAAAGCTATCGCGCAAACTTGGTCGGCATCCACCACGGGACTGCTGGTGATGTCGCTGATACGCTCTAGCTCGGTGTTGCCACGCGGTTGCGCGACCACGGTTTCCCATTTAACTGCGCCGGTCGATAAAATCAACGCAACTAATCTGCCCGCCGCCAAACCTGCATAGACTGTGCCGCGCTGAATTTTTACCGCGCTGTGATTACGCACGATGAGCGAGGGCGTGGCTCTTTCATACGACCATATCGGTTTGCCATCCACCGCGTTTAAGCCCGCAATGCGACCATCCCCAGTGCGCACCACCACGATACCATCGGCGATTTGTGGCTGCCCTAAAACTTCGCTACTGACTTTAGTTTGCCAACGCAATTTGCCCGCATCATCAAAAGCCGCCAGCTCGCCTTTGTCTCCGCCCAACAAAACTAAACCCGCACCTGCGCCGACTCCGGCAGAGATGTTAAAACCACTTTTAATCTGCCATTTTTGCTGGCCGGATGCACGATCTAGCCGGTGTACATCGCCCTGCGCGCTGGCCACATACAACGCGTCCTCGGTAACGACGGGCTGCAGAATTGTATTGCCTGCATCGGCAATGTCACTTTGCCAGCGCAATTGCAGTTGGGCGGTTTGCGTAAAGTCTACAATTTTGGCGGCATCTTCGCTCAGCTTGCCGCTACTCGAACAGCCCGCCAAAAGCACAACCCAAGCCAGTAGTGCAATGCGTGCCATCATTTAGCTAATCCATCTAACTTGAGCTGAATCAAATTACGATACGCATTTTTAGCATCCACTTTATCTAACGCCTGTTGATAAGCGATGCGCGCTTCGGCTGTTTTATTTTGCACACTCAAAATATCGCCCTTGAGATCAGCATACAAACCTGCAAAAGTATTTGTTTGTGCACCCTCTAATAATTTCAGCGCGCCGTCATAATCTTTTTCATCCAATAGCAACGTGGCTAATCTAAGCTTGGCGACATTTTGCAAACCGGTTTCTTTGGCATGCTCAATCACCCAACGTAACCTTGATTTAGCCTGTGGCGCATCGGCCAAAAACATGCTCACCTGCGCCGACAACAGCGCGGCACGCGGCGCGTAGGCGGTGGAACTATATTTTTCGATAATCACCGCAGCGGCATCGTTAATGCGTTTCGGATCATTGCTGGCAAGCTGTTTTTCTAGCTCGGTGTACAGCGTACTCGCCTCGGCAGTTTGCTTGGCTTGATAATATTGCCAGCCCATCATCGCCGCCAACGTCAGCACAATCGCTGCCAGCAAGGCCATGACACGTGTGCCATTTGTTTTCCACCAAGATTTAAATGCGTCTACTTGCTCTTGTTCTTGCATATCTAATGTCGCCATTTTTATTCCTAACTCAAAATTAATTTTTAATATTTTTTTAGATCAAACCCGCTCGAATAACCTTAGCCAACTCCGCAAACGCTACTTGTATTTGCTCGCCACCGCGCAGCGGCTTGAGCATGACCCGCGCGCTCCGCACTTCATCATCACCGATGATAATCGCATAGTGTGCGTCGCTCGCGTCAGCCTTTTTCATTTGCGACTTAAAACTGCCGCCGCCGCAATGCAGCAACACGCGCAAGCCCGCATCGCGTAATTGCTCGGCCAATGTTGTGGCAACCTCATTTGCCGCATCGCCTTGATGCACGATATACACATCGACTGTGCTGCTATGAACAGGCTGTCCAGCCTCTTGCACCAATGTCAACAACCGCTCTATGCCCATGGCAAATCCACAAGCTGGTGCAGCTTTGCCGCCGAGTTGTTCGATCAAGCCATCAAAACGTCCGCCCGCACACACCGTGCCTTGCGCACCCAACTGGGTAGTCGTCCACTCAAACACGGTGCGGTTGTAATAATCCAAGCCCCGTACCAAGCGTGGATTTATTTCAAAACTAATTTCGTGGTTCTGCAAAATTTTTTGCACGCTGGCAAAATGATTTAAAGCATCATCATCTAAGTCGCTCATCAGCTTCGGTGCGGCGGCAATCAACTCTTGCATGGCCGGATTTTTGTTGTCCAGAATACGCAACGGATTGCTGTGCAAACGACGGCTCGCATCCGCATCCAAAAGCTCGCGATGCGCTGCAAAATAGGTGATCAATTTTTCGCGATGACGCTGCCGCGCAGCCGCATCCCCCAGCGTATTTAACTGCAAGGTAATATCGCGCAAACCCAATTTACGCCACAAACGCGCGCACATCACAATGTGTTCGGCATCTATATCCGGCCCGGCAAAACCTAACGCTTCCACGCCGATTTGATGAAACTGGCGATAGCGGCCT
>JANONT010000215.1:0-2614 GCA_031420955.1 Candidatus Nitrotoga sp.
GGGGGGAGGCGTGCGCGAATATAGAGTAAGCGGTGAAGTGGCAGCAAGAAATGTTAAGGGTGCTTAAGGGAACGCTGATTAAATGACTGTGCGTACGAATTCACCCGCAAAGGGGTAGGCCGATGGGTTCCCGGCTGCTATGCAGCCACCCATTCGCACGCGGCGTTGCACTAAAAGTACGCAATCCGCTATCCGATAAATCGGATGCGGAATTGTCAGCACGGTACTCGGAATCATTCGACATCCCAGCCAAATTTACTCCCATTTATTCATCCGAATGACTTCCTAAAGCCTCGGATAAAAATCGCCCCAATGTCCCCATCGAAAAAGAAAAAGGCTAGATCAAAAATGACCTAGCCTTTTGAATAACTGGTGCGCCCGGAGCGATTCGAACGCCCGACCCCTTGGTTCGTAGCCAAGTACTCTATCCATCTGAGCTACGGGCGCATACATTTACAGTGTAGCTTTTTTACCAATGAAACCTTTTTACTGATGAAACTTTTGTAACATCAAAACTTTTTTGGCGGAGAGAGAGGGATTCGAACCCTCGGTAAGGCTATAAACCCTACGCTCCCTTAGCAGGGGAGTACCTTCGACCACTCGGCCATCTCTCCTAATACGAAGGCCGCGCAGAGTACCGCAATCCATGCCAAAGGTCAAACCATTCGCGACCCAAATGTAGAGAATACGTGATCTGTCCGTCTCATGTTTGCCCCTCCTCGGGGGCATCATAAAACCGGACAGATCACGTGTTGCAAAAACGGACAGATTACGTGTTCTCTACACAAACTCGTTCGTCCAGCTTTCGCGCAGCGAAAAAATCCAGTACAGTATCTACCCCTCATAACTATAAGAGCATAAGCCATGACTATAAAAGGACAGCAATTACAAGATCCATTCCTGAATGCCTTACGCAAGGAGCATGTGCAAGTTGCGATTTACTTGGTAAACGGCATTAAGTTGCAGGGACATATTGAATCGTTTGACCAATATGTAGTGCTGCTTAAAAACAGTATTACGCAGATGGTTTATAAGCACGCAATTTCGACTATCGTGCCGGCGCGTTCGATTACAATGCCTGTGGAATCAGAGTAATGCATGAATCGACGACGGCGGCCAATACTGCAATATTGGTCAGTTTAGATTTTGGCGCGCCGGATTATGCCGAGAGTCTGGAAGAATTACGTTTGCTGGCAGAAAGCGCGGGCGTGCACAGCGTTGCGCTGGTTGAGGGCAAGCGGCAACGCCCCGATGCGTCGACCTTTGCGGGCAGCGGCAAGGTGGATGAAATCGCCGCCTTGGTCGAGCAGCTTGAAGTGCCACTGGTGATATTCAATCACGATCTTTCCCCCGCGCAAATGCGGAATCTCACCGAAAAAATAAAAACGCGCGTCATTGATCGGACGATGTTGATTCTGGATATTTTTGCCCTGCGTGCGCAAAGCTACGAAGGCAAAGTGCAAGTGGAATTGGCGCAGCTTAAGTATTTATCCACGCGCTTGATTGGCCTGAATACCAACATGGGGCAGCAAAAATACGCAGTAGGCGCACGCGGCCCCGGCGAAACACAGTTAGAGCTAGATAGACGCAAGCTGGACAAACGCGTAGTGTTGTTGAGCGAGCGGTTGGAGAAGCTGCGCCTGCATCGCCAAGTGTTGCGCCGTTCGCGTAATCGTTCGGATGTGTTGTCGGTGTCGATTGTCGGTTACACCAATGCAGGTAAATCTACTTTGTTTAACAAGCTTACCCGTGCCGATGTGTATGTGGCCGATCAATTATTCGCCACGTTAGACACCACCGCGCGCAAAGTGTTTATCGAAGGGGCAGGGCAGGTGGTGATGTCGGACACGGTAGGATTTATCCGGCATTTGCCGCATGGCTTGATCGCGGCTTTTCGCAGCACCTTGGAAGAAACCGCGCAGGCGGATTTATTGCTGCATGTGGTGGATGTCAGTAGTGAAGAAAGATTCGATCAAGTGGCAGAAGTCAACAAGGTGCTGCACGAGGTGGGCGCGGACAAAATCCCGCAAATTCTGATATTAAATAAGATCGACAAGCTGGAGGCGGGGGAAAGTGGTGGGGCAGCCAGCGTAGAGCGTGATGAGTATGGTAGAATTGCGCGCATTTATTTGAGTGCCAAGACAGGCGCGGGGATAAGTGAATTACGTGCAGCCCTAGCAGAATGGCGTGATGCGCTGCTTAAAGCAAACAAGGATGCATCGTTAACAACCAACGTAAAAGACTACAAGGAATATATATGGGACTGAATGACCCGCAATGGGGTAAAAAAAATAACAGCGGCCCGCCAGATTTGGAGGAAATGCTACGCAATTTCAATGACAAATTGAGCCAGCTGATGGGCAACAAGGGCGGCAAGGGTGATGGCGGCGGCGCCCCCCCCGCTCGCTCGGGTACGCCATTTGGGATGGGCGCAGGCTTAATTGTGGCGATAGTGGCCGGGCTGTGGTTGGCGAGCGGATTTTATATTGTTGACGCCAGCCAACGCGGCGTGGTGCTGCGCTTTGGACATTTTGTAGAAACGACTCAACCGGGTCCACGTTGGCATTTCCCCTACCCGATTGAGTCGGTGGAGGTGGTGAATATCAGCCAAGTG
>JANONT010000216.1:0-1861 GCA_031420955.1 Candidatus Nitrotoga sp.
AGCAAAATGGGGATGGAGCTGATGGAAAAAATGGACGCAGTCTCACAAAGAATGCACGGCATTTTGCATGTACTAAGTGAGATTGATGGTATTGCCAGACAGACCAATTTGCTGGCCTTGAACGCTGCCATTGAAGCAGCGCGTGCCGGGGAAACGGGGCGCGGGTTCGCGGTGGTGGCGGATGAAGTACGTAAACTTTCGACACGCTCGGAAACATTCAGCGCGCAAATACGCAGCGAGGTGAACCAAGTTAGCGAGGCAATTCAGGAAGCGGAAAAGTCAGTCGGCATGGTGGCTGCACTCGATATGAACTTTGCTGTGCAAGCCAAAATTCGCATGGATGCGATTATGGGAAAGGTTAATGCAAGCAGCTTGAAAATGGCGGAAGTGATTGCCAAGCAATCTGCCATTAGCAGCAAGGTCGATGTGGTGGTGGGCGAAGCGGTGACTTCGTTGCAGTTTCAGGATATGGTTAATCAGCTCTTGCAGCATTCCAAATTGCGGCTCAATTGCATGGAGCAGGCATGGGAAAAGATAGGTTATCTGGCGAATGAAGAGCACGCGGGTAAGCTATCTTCTACAGCAGAAACAGAGCAGGTGCGCCAGCAGATTGAAGCATTGTTTGCGAGCGCGAATCAGCTCAGCCAGCGCAACCCAGTGCGGCAAGAAAAAATGAGCAGTGGGGACATTGATTTGTTTTAGGGGAATGACTAGGCGGAAGAAGTATCAGAGTTTCGTAGCGTTAATTTCGTAACAGGCGCAATTGTTTTAACAAATGGCTTAATTGTTTTTAATGAGGTGGGCAAATGGCAAAGACGATTCTTAGTGTAGACGACTCGGCATCCATCCGGCAGATGGTGGCATTCACGTTGAAGGGTGCGGGGTATGAGGTGGTCGAGGCGGTGGATGGCCAAGATGGTTGGGATAAGGCCAAGATGAAAACGGTCGATCTGGTGTTGACCGACCAAAACATGCCGCGTATGGATGGCCTGACCTTAATTAAAAATTTGCGCGACATGCCTGCTTATCGCAGCGTCCCTATTTTAATGTTGACCACTGAATCGGGCGAGAACATGAAAATGCAAGGCAAGGCAGCGGGCGCGACAGGCTGGTTAGTCAAGCCGTTTGATCCGCAAAAATTGTTAGAGGTGCTGAAGAAAGTGCTGGGGTAACGCGCTTCAATCGGGCGGCCTACTGGGTCGCGTATTTATTAAGTAACTTATTCGATTGCAAACTATGTCTATCGATATGTCGCAGTTTTATCAGGTCTTTTTTGAAGAGGCTGCCGAGCATCTGGCCAGCATGGAGACCCTGCTGCTGGGGCTGGATGTAGCCGATCCTGCTATGGATGATTTGAACGCAATTTTTCGTGCGGCGCATTCCATCAAGGGCGGCGCGGGGACGTTCGGGTTTAACGACATGACCGAAGTCACGCATGTACTGGAAACGCTGCTCGACAAATTACGCAAAAAAGAAATGACGCTGACCGATGAAATGGTCAATGCGTTTTTAGAAGCGGGCGATGCGATTTCCATGCAGCTTGCGGCGCATCGCGGCGAGGGCACAGTTGACGCGGCGGCGGTGAGCAGAGTGCGCGAAAAGTTGGTGCGCTTATCTACCCAGCAAGCGGGCAACATCGCAGTCGAAAAAATCACGCCGCCTATTGCACCTGTTGTCGTTGCTGCCCGCGCGGATGATAGCTTCGGGTTTTTTGATGATGCGCCGGGTGTGCCTGCTGGCGCGCCCGTTGTCGCTGTCGCCAGCACGGATGATAGCTTCGGGTTTTTTGATAACGCACCGGGTGTGCCTACCCCTGCCTCATCAGGTAAGGTCGAGACAGAATTGAACGGTGCGAGCTACA
>JANONT010000217.1:0-3251 GCA_031420955.1 Candidatus Nitrotoga sp.
GGCAGCGGGTATGGACGATTATCTGACCAAGCCGATGCGCGTAGATACACTCAAACACATGCTGGAGAAGTGGCTGGGGGAATTGCCCGAAAAATCGCCCGCAGCGTTGCCCGAGAAATTGCCCGGTCAAACGGTCGCGAATACCGCGGTGTCCATTTCGCCCAGCCTAAGGTTGGATGCAGATGGTCTACCTTTGGTGCAAACCGACTCCGCACCGCTTGCAACAACAGGCGTGCTGGAGACCGAGGTGTTAACACAATTGCGCGAATTATTGGGCGAGCGGTACGCACAAACTGTGCGTGTTTTCATTGCCGACACCACTGAATGCATCAGCGCGTTGCATGCGGCAAACAAGCTGGGCGACAAGGCGATACTGGCGCGTCATGCGCACACCGTCAAAGGCAGCGGCAGCAACTTTGGCGCAAATGAACTCAGCGCGCTGTGCTACGCCTTGCAACATCAAGCCGATACGCTCAATGCCACCGAGGTGCAGCAGATGATAGAAAATATCGCACAAGAATTTGAGCGGGTAAAAATGGAATTGGTGGGCGAAGAAAAATCAGCAAGTGAAGTTTAAAGAACTCATTACCAATCCCAATTTTAATTTGTGGGTCCCTTAATCTTGTTCCTTTATCCCAATTGTCCATTATCGATCCGGCACGCATTGAATTTGAATGCCGTTCGTGCTGAGCCCGTCGAAGCACAAGAATCCATTCACATTTCGACAAGCTCAATGCGAACGGATTCTTGAATAAAGAGTGCCGGATCAATAATGGGCAATCTGGGTTTATCCTAACCTTTCTCTCCCGGAGGGAAGCCTGTACTTCCCGCTTCCTCCACGATAACCATCGCAAAAATCACTTTGTTTGGCCCGTTGATATTTTCTTAATTCCTGATAATTGCCATGACTACAGGAGTGATAGGTCATGGCGGAAGACAGTGATTTAGAAAAAACAGAACAACCCTCACAACAGAAGCTGGATAAGGCTCGCGAAGAAGGGCAGGTCGCTCGTTCGCGGGAATTATCCACCTTCACCGTGTTGCTGGCAGGCGGGGCGGGCTTGTGGATGATGGGCGCGTCTTTGTTTAAGCAGATGAGCAAGTTGCTGCAGGACGGGTTGACGCTCAATGCTGATATTGCTTTTAATCCGAATTTATTATTGCCGCATTTGGGCCATTTATCGCTCGATGCTTTGCTCGCTTTTTTGCCGCTGTTGCTGCTGTTATTTCTTGTGGCTGCATTCTCTCCGTTGCTGCTTAATGGCTGGCTATTTAGCCTCAAGCCGTTGCAACCCGATCTCTCCAAGCTCAATCCCATCGCAGGTTTTGGCCGCATGTTTTCAACAACCGGCTTGGTTGAGCTGCTCAAAGCCATTGCAAAATCGGTGCTGGTCGGCGGCTTGGGTGCGTGGGCGGTGTGGCAACACAAGGATGCAGTCATGCTGCTGGTGACCGAGCCAATAACCGCTGCGGTGCCGCATTTGGGTGAATTGCTGTGGCTGAGCTTTTTAGTAATTATGGTGGGCATGTTGCTGATCGTGGCGGTGGACGCACCTTTCCAGCTATGGTCGCATCACAGAAAATTAAAAATGACCAAGGAAGAAGTGCGTAAAGAAGCCCGCGACACCGAGGGTAACCCGGAGGTGAAGGGGCGCATTCGTACGATGCAACGCGAGATGGCGCGTCGCCGCATGATGTCTGAAATTCCTAAAGCCGATGTGGTGGTGACCAACCCGACGCATTACGCGGTGGCGTTGCGTTATAGCGAAAGCGGGATGCGTGCGCCCATTGTGGTGGCAAAAGGCTCGCATCTGTTAGCGGCGCGCATCATCGAAATCGCCAAAGAAAACAATGTGCCTATTTTGAGTGCTCCGCCCTTGGCGCGAGCTTTGCACAAGCATACGGATTTGGGGCAGGTCATCCCAGAAGCGCTATACAACGCTGTGGCCGAAGTGTTGGCCTATGTTTATCAGTTGCGCCGCTATCGTGAAAACGGTGGCGCGATGCCTGATCTGCCGAGCGAGTTGCCCGTGCCAGCCGAGCTTGATCCGCTTAATGACACTGAGAAATAAACATAATGAACCCACTCGCCTCCCTACAAGAACTCTTCAGCCGCAGCGGTCTACGCAGCATGGCCGGGCCGATGCTGATCGTGATGATATTGGCGATGATGGTGCTGCCCTTGCCGCCCATGCTGCTGGATATTTTGTTCACTTTTAACATCGCGCTGGCGATTATCGTGTTGCTGGTGAGCATGAACACCACCAAGGTTTTAGATTTTGCGGTGTTCCCCTCGGTGCTGCTCATTACCACGTTGCTGAGGCTGTCGCTGAACGTGGCTTCGACCCGCGTTATTCTGATGGAAGGCCATACCGGCCCAGAGGCGGCAGGCAAGGTGATTGAAGCCTTCGGTCACTTTATGGTGGGGGGCAATTACGCGGTGGGGATTGTGGTGTTTATTATCTTGGTGGTGATCAATTTTATGGTCATCACCAAAGGCGCGGGACGCATTGCCGAGGTGGGCGCACGTTTTACGTTAGATGCGATGCCGGGCAAGCAAATGGCCATTGATGCGGACATGAATGCCGGTTTGATCGGTGAGGACGAAGCGCGTAAACGTCGCGCCATGATTTCACAGGAAGCTGATTTTTTTGGATCAATGGATGGTGCGAGTAAATTTGTGCGCGGCGATGCGGTGGCCAGCATTGTGATTATGTTGGTTACGGTCATCGGTGGGCTGGTGATCGGCGTGTTTCAACATGATCTGACCATTGCCATCGCCGCCAAAAATTACACTTTGCTGGCCATAGGCGATGGCTTGGTCGGGCAAATTCCCGCGCTGGTGATTTCGACCGCTGCCGGCATGATGGTCAGCCGCGTCGCCACCGATGAAAACATCAGCCAGCAATTGGTCGGGCAACTTTTTAGCAAGCCGCAAGTATTGATTTTAACGGCGGGCATTATCGGCATGTTGGGCTTGATTCCGGGGATGCCGCACTTTGCATTTTTGCTGCTGGCCAGTGCTATCGGCGGCTTGGCTTATTACCTCATGCAGCAGGCCAAAGTGCAGGCCGCTCAGCCCGTAGAGACGGCAGTTGCCGCGCCTGTCGCAGAAAGCACCGAGGCGACTTGGGAAGATGTATCGCCGGTGGATGTGCTGGGCTTGGAAGTGGGCTATCGGCTAATTTCGCTGGTGGATAAAGCGCAGGAGGGCGACTTGTTGCGACGCATAAAAGGCATACGCAAAAAAT
>JANONT010000218.1:0-4239 GCA_031420955.1 Candidatus Nitrotoga sp.
TAGATTGAAAACGCGCCACCATAAATTGCCCCGCACTCAACATTGCCTGCCGAGCGGCGGGCGATTCGGGCGTGCTGGCAACGTTATGCACCGCGCCAAAAAAATCGCGCAGCGCGGGCGACAGCCCCGCATTAGGGTCGGCCAACATATTGTCGATCTGCTTAATCTGCGTGTAATAAGTATCGAGCTGGCTGGCTAAAGATTGCTCATGCAGCACCTGAGTCGAGAGAAATTCGTTATACAGCCGCTTGACCGTGCTGACCTCTATCCCTTGCCCGATAAAGCCCGCGCCCGTGGCCAGCGGCAAACGCGTGGCCTGAACAATTTGCTGGCGGTTAAACCCCGGCGTATTGGCGTTGGCGATATTGTGTTCGGTCGTCAGCAGCCCGGTTTGAGCCGCATTCAGCGCGCTGAGGCTACTCCCAAAAATGCCGATTCCCATATCATTTTCCTGAAATAAATGCTGCGCCGCTGTTGTCTATTTATTCAACCAGTGCAGCAATTTTGAGCGTTGCTTCTACTTGAAATGGTGCGCTCCTTCTAATTTCATTCTTTTTGTGCTCATACATCAAAGCATCTGCACACCTCAGCAAATCTTCAGTCGAGCGATGCACCGCTGGATCAAAATCAACCAGGCCGTAGCTAAATGAAATATCGTAGCCACGTTTATACTCTGCATTTCTAGCCGCCATATGCGTCTTAAACGCTTCCATCCGGTCGGTGATCTCTAGCTTAGATACGCCCGATAGCAGCATCACAAACTCATCTCCGCCCAACCTCGCCACTGCGTCTGATTCACGAAATGCGCCATCTAGTTGTTCAGCGAACTCTATGAGCGCGTTATCGCCCTCGGTGTGTCCAAATGTGTCGTTGATGGCCTTGAAATTATTCAAATCAAAAAATGCCAATGTGGCTGGGCTATTATTGCGAATACACCAAGCAAGTATTCTGTTGGCGATAGACATAAAACCGCGTCTGTTCGGGAGATTGGTCATTTCATCCAAGGTCGCCATTTGCACGGCCATCAATTCTTTTTCCACCATGCTCGCTAAATCCTTTAATAATGCACATTGCTCCGGACTAAAATTGCGCGGCTCATAGTCAATGATGCACAAGGTGCCGATCTTCCATTTATGCATCACAGTGAGCGGGTAACCCACATAAAAACGAATTTTTGGCTCACTAACCACAAAGGGGTTGCTGGCGAATCTTTCATCCTGTGTGGCATCGTTAATAATCAACGCCCCTTCACCCAAAATCGCATGCCCACAAAAAGAAATGTCGCGTGAAGTTTCAGTGGCATCAATGCCGAGGCATGACTTAAACCATTGCCGGTTTTCATCTACCAAAGTCACCAGCGCGATGGGCACATCGAACATAGCTTTGGCCATGCGGGTCAGCCGATCAAAGCGATCTTCGGCCAACGTGTCCAATACATTAAGTGAATGCAGGGCTCTTAATCTATGCTCTTCGTTGGGTGGGATAGCGGGTGTTTTCAATTAACGCTCCTTTGCGAGTGCGGTTATCAATGTAAGTGTGTGGCGTGTCCCATACTCCTATACAGAGAAATCACTTAGCTTGTTTATCGGCTTGGAGACTGAATTCTTGAATTGCGTGGGAGATTGCAGTCAGAGCCGTGCGGTTTTTGCGGAATAAAAAGCGAGTGAGGGGGGTAAGCCTGAGCAGCCATTTGGTTTTTCCACCTTTTGGGGTCTTGGCACTTTTTTGGGGTTACCCCCCTTCATTGAGGAGGGGAGGAAGTGAAAATTAAAAATAAGAGCCGTAAAGAAGAAAGATGTCCGTGTTAACTCAACCCCAGATAAATCAACCCCAGATAAATCAACCCACTTGATTGATACGCCCCATAATCTGCACCAATTTATCTGCGTATTTTGGGTCGGTGGCATAGCCCGCACGCTGCAAAGAATAAGCGGCATTAACCGCATCCTGCCCCGGTTGCAAAACATTTTCATAGCGTGGATTGTCGCGTAAAAATTTTGCGTAATCGGTGAACGCCTCGGCATAAGAAGCGTAAGCGCGAAAAGGCTGGAGCACTTTTTTTGGCCGACCATTTTTGTATTCAGTGGTCATCACTTCAGCAACTTCGCCCTGCCAATTTTTGCCTGCTTTAATACCAAATAAATTGTGACTGCTGCTGCCATCTGGCATTTTAATTTCGCGCTTGCCCCAGCCGCTTTCTAGTGCGGCTTGCGCTAATATTAATTGTGCGGACACACCTGTTTTTTGGCTGGCTTGCTCAGCGTATTGCGCGAAACGCTGAGTAAATTGCTGCTGCACGGTTGCGCTGCCTGTACTCACCACATGATTATTTGCCGAGTGATTATTTGCTGGCATGGTCGAGGCAGGTTTAGCCGTGTTGATCTCGCTATTTTCTGGGCTTAATTGCCGCACCATAATCTCTGCCAAACCCACGCCGCGCTTGGACATGCTCTGCACCAACTGCTGGTCCAACATGCTGGTAAACATCTGCGTTTGCTCGCTATCCAACATGCCCTCTTGCGGCGTAGCCTCACGCATAGACTTCATCATCATATTCATAAACACCGCCTCAAATTGTTGCGCCACCGACTTGAGTGCTTGATCGGGTGAGTGCTTGGCCTGTACGCGCAAGCTATCCAGACTGTGCGTGCTGGCCGCGAGGTCAGCGAGGTTATTTATGTTGTTCATTTATTTTTTTCACATTTCAAATAAATAAAAATTTTTAAATGGGTCATGAGGCTTGCACAAGGAAACGCTGCACAGTCGGCGAGCGGGATGAAGGGCAAGGCGCGCAGGAACCGGAGTGTATGTTTTATACATGAGGATTCCGAGCACTGTGCAACACAGCAATTCACCCGCGTAGACACTGGGTAGTGTTTCCTAGATAATTTCCAGCTCCGCTCGCAACGCCCCCGAAGACTTCATCGCTTGCAATATCGCCAATAAATCTTGCGGGGTCGCACCGATCGAATTAAGTGCTTTGACCACGTCGCTGAGCGACACGCCGCGCTTCAACATCAGCACCCCGCCCTTGCCCGATTGAATATCAATAGTCGATTTTTGCGTGGCGGCAGTCGTCCCCAACGACAGCGGATTGGGCTGGCTGACCGTGGTTTCGGTGTTGATGACCACCGTGAGATTGCCATGCGAAATCGCCAGCGTATCGAGGGTGACTGCTTGATTCATCACCACCGATCCCGTGCGCGCATTGATGGTAACGCGCGCCACGGCATCGGCAGGCATCACTTGCAAGTTTTCTATATGCGATAAAAATGAAACGCGGTTGCCGCCCGCAGGTGTAGCAACTTGTATGGTGCGGCCATCCAGCGCGGTCGCAATTTCTAAGTTAGGCGACAGCGCGCGATTAATGGCTGCGGCCATACGCGTGGCAGTGGTGAAATCTGCGGTCAATAATTCCAGATGAATAAAATTACCCTGCCCCAAAACCGTGGGCACTGCGCGCTCTACCGTCGCCCCAGACGGCACGCGCCCCACGCTCAAATGATTGATTTGAATTTTCGCACCCGGTGCGGATGCGCCGACCCCGCTCACCAATAAATTGCCTTGGCCGATAGCATACACTTGCCCGTCTGTCCCTTTGAGCGGAGTCATGAGCAAGGTGCCGCCGCGCAAACTTTTTGCGTTGCCGACCGATGACACCGTGACATCTATCGTCTGCCCGGGGCGCGCGAACGGCGGCAGCGTCGCAGTGACCATTACCGCCGCCACGTTCTTTAATTGCAGGCTGATGCCCGGCGGCAAACTCACCCCCATTTGCGTCAACATGGTAACCACGCTTTGCACGGTGAAAGGTGTTTGTGTGGTTTGATCGCCGCTACCGTCCAAGCCAACCACCAAGCCATATCCCAGCAACGGGTTATCACGCACGCCTTGTATCGTGGCCAAATCTTTAATGCGATGCGCGAAGGCCGTGCACGGCAGGATGAGCAGCAACAGCAGAATTATTTTTTTCATGATGGATTCCTTGTTAATGAAGGGCAATTTTCAAAAAATTCAAAATTCAAAACAAGACTAGGCGCGAATAAAAAATGCCGACGCAGTATAGGTTTTCTATATAAGGAGGCATTTTTCATGAGCAACAAAGTATTGTGAAGAAGTTTGGATTTTGAGAGACCCTTAAAACGGCATCACCGACATAAATACCCTACCCAACATGCTGGTAATCGTGGACAAATCAATCTTGTTCGCGCCCTTATATTCAATCTGCGCGTCGGCCAC
>JANONT010000219.1:0-1613 GCA_031420955.1 Candidatus Nitrotoga sp.
CGCATGTTGGGATTTACGGGCGCAACGTTATTTTTGTTGGTGCTGATGGCGGCGGGATTTAGCATTTTTAGTGGCTTATCTTGGCTGCGATTTATTGATCGCATGGGTGCGGCGGTTGAAGAATTTTATTTCTGGGCAATAAATAGTTGGCAGACTTGGCAAGATAAACGCATCGGCGCACGCGCAGTGGACGAGCGCGTAGTGGTGGTGAGCGAGGAGAAAAAGCGCGTCGAAGAACATCAGCCGATACACATTGAGGCGGCGTTGATGGAGGTGCAGCAATCCGAGCGCGTGGCCGCGGAAAAGCAAGTGCCACTGTTTGCCGAGCTGCCCGATTCGGCTTTGCCGCATCTGCATTTGTTGGACCAACCCGCGCATGAAGTGGAAACTTTATCTGCCGATACGCTGGCCTTTACCTCGCGTTTGATTGAGCGAAAATTGCTGGATTTTGGCGTACAAGTGGTGGTGGTGGCGGCTTATCCGGGGCCCGTCATTACGCGCTACGAGATCGAGCCAGCGGTGGGCGTAAAAGGTAGCCAAATTACAAATTTAGTGCGCGATTTGGCGCGCGCGTTATCCGTGGTCAGCATCCGTTTGGTCGAGACCATTCCCGGCAAAGCATACATGGCACTGGAGTTGCCGAATCCAAAAAGGCAGATTGTGCGCCTGTCGGAAATTCTCGGTTCGCAAGCCTACGCCGACATGCACTCACCGCTGACCATGGCCATGGGAAAAGATATTGCGGGTAAGCCTGTCGTCGCTGATCTCGGCAAAATGCCGCATGTGTTGGTGGCGGGTACAACGGGATCGGGCAAATCAGTGGCGATCAACGCGATGATTTTGAGCTTGTTATACAAGGCCACGCCCAAGGAGGTGCGCCTGCTGTTGATCGACCCAAAAATGCTGGAGCTATCGGTGTACGACGACATTCCGCATCTGTTAGCACCGGTGGTGACAGACATGCGCCAAGCGGCTTCCGCGCTGAATTGGTGTGTGCAAGAAATGGACAAACGCTACCGTTTAATGGCGGCGATGGGCGTGCGAAATATCGCGGGCTACAACCAAAAAATTCGCGAAGGCATCAAATCTAAAAAGCCGTTAACTAACCCGTTTACGCTGACTCCAGAACATCCAGAGGCGTTGGAAGAATTACCTTTCATCGTGGTGTTCGTCGATGAGCTAGCCGATTTAATGATGGTGGTCGGTAAAAAAATTGAAACGCTCATCGCGCGGTTGGCACAAAAAGCGCGTGCCTCCGGCGTGCATCTGGTGCTGGCGACGCAGCGCCCGTCGGTGGATGTGATTACCGGACTTATCAAAGCAAACGTGCCCACGCGCGTGGCATTTCAAGTATCGAGCAAAATTGATTCACGCACCATACTCGATCAAATGGGCGCGGAAGCGTTGCTCGGCCAAGGCGATATGCTGTATCTGCCGCCCGGCAGCGGCTATCCGCAACGGGTGCATGGCGAGTTTGTATCCGACCAAGAAGTGCATCGCGTCGCCGAATATTTAAAATCGCTGGGCGCGCCGCAATACATTACCGGCGTGTTAGATACCCCCGAAGAAGGCGCAGAGAACGGCGCAGGCACAGGCGACGAGGCGGGTGGCGA
>JANONT010000220.1:0-2936 GCA_031420955.1 Candidatus Nitrotoga sp.
GGTGATGAATGCTACGTTGAATTTTTTGGAAAGCAGGATGCATTTGCCGCGCTTACTCGCACCAATGCGTAGCGATCCACGGTGCAGTACGCATGTATCGCCAACGACGATTGCGGTTGCCGCTGAGGGCATCGGGCGGATTCACTTCGCCATGAAAAATTAAAATGCGTGCTTTATCTGGGATAAAAGGGGCGCGCCAATAGTTTAAGGGCCACTTGGGAATGCAGTGGTACTTGTAACTTTTGCACCACTCGGCAGGCCAGTATTGCAAGCGTCCTTGGCGGTGTAGCACGGCAGATAAATAAGCTTGTTCATTGCGAAAATTTTTGCGGACGGATTCTTGCGTAGCCAGAAATTCGCTCAACACATCGGCATGTGCGCCCAGTTTAAAACGATAAACAGAAGAGTTGCCCGTGACGCGCCAAGGCCGTTTCCAATCGTGGATGATGAGAAATTCGCCGGGATATTCGAAGAAGCAATCTATGCTATCGGTGATGACGACATCAAGGTCTAAAAATAATGCCGTGCCGCGCAAGCCGTGTAAATTTTCCGTGAACGTGGTGAGCTTTTTCCAGCCGCGTTCGGGCAAGCCATCGGGTAAATTCAGCGGTGGAATGGGAAAGCATTCCACCTCGGCGCGTATGCCCTCAGTGCGGTCGGTCAAGCACACAAATTGGAAGTCACCCCGCAAATGCCGACGCACCATGGCGTATAGGCGGTTGACATATTCGGGGCCATATTTTGTGCCCCATTTCATGCACAAAATAACTCGATGCTCTGCTGCGGTTGCGTTCATTGCAATTTGGGCCGTGATGATGAAAGGTGGGCATTATAGCGAATTGCACTTGGCTCGATATGAGTCTGATGAGGGGAAGGGGGGAGGAAAATCAATGCTGTGCTACGATTATAAATCTGTCCCCTAACTTTTTTGAGTGTCATTTTTAAATGCGTATTGTTCACATTATTTTAACCAGTAGCTTTGCCGGAAGCGAGCGACATGCTATCGAATTAGCCAATGCCCAAGCGGCAGAGCATGATGTCACATTAATTTTGCGACGCGCCGCTGCGAGATCGCGTGCAGGCTCTTACGCCCATCGTATCGCACCTGAGGTGAAATTAATTCTGGTGGGGGATTGGTTTGCCCGTTGGCATGCGCGTAAATTGTTGCGAGAACTCAAGCCGGATGTTGCCCATGCACACTTGAGTGGTGCTTGCCGTGCATTACATGGGTTGCAAGGGCTCTGTTTACGAATAGCAACTTTGCATATCAACTATAAGCCCCAGCAACACGCCGCGTTAGATGCTTTGGTGGCCATTGCGCCCTGGCAAATGGATGCGATTCCGCTGCCATTGCGCGATCACACAACGCAAATTGATAATTGGACACTCCCCAATCTTGTGGCGCAGGATGCTCGCCAACGCTTGCGTGCGCTGCATGGCATTGCTTCGGATGCTTGGGTAATAGGTGCGATTGGTCGCATAGAACACAACAAAGGGTTCGATTTGCTGATTGAAGCATTTCGACAGGCAAATTTATCTAACGCGTATTTGGTTGTCATCGGGCAAGGCAGCCAGCTGGATAAGCTGCGCCGCAAGCGGGTCAAGAACGTGCTGTTGCCGGGCTTTGCGGATCGGCCTGAAGAATGGCTGGCTACGTTTGATTGCTTTGTCAGTGCGGCCAGGGATGAGCCTTTTGGATTGGTGATGCTAGAAGCGATGCAGGCAGATTTGCCTATTCTTGCCAGTGCCAGCCAAGGCGCGCGCCATCTGGCCGATGTGATCGCAACGCCATTGCTGCCGATTGGGGACGTGAATGCACTGGCAGCAGCGTTAAGTGAGTGGGCCGCCGCCCGCCCTGCGCGACGCAGCTACCCGATGCAGCGTTTTAGCATTGAGAGCAAATTGGGCGAGATTGAAGCCGTTTATCGGCGCGAGTTGGCGCGGCTTGCCAATGGATGAGCCGGATAAATACTTACTTTGCGGATGAATGCTCCATGCGATAATCCCAGCGCGGCATGTGCCGCTTTGTGAGGGGAAATGTAATGAAGAAATTTTTGCTCGGTTTGTGTGCATATTTAATTCTTACGAGTGCCGCACTAGCGGCGGTGAATTTGAATACCGCTACAAAGGAAGAATTGGATGGGATCAATGGCATTGGGCCAGTAAAGGCGCAAGCGATTGTTGACTACCGCAAAAAGAATGGCCCATTTAAATCGGTGGATGATTTGAGTAATGTCAAAGGTTTTGGCGATAAGTCTGTTGATAAAGTCCGTTCGGAATTAACTGTGGGCGGTGGAGCTTCTGCTAGCAAACCAGAGGCCAAGCCCGACGCAAAACCAGCTCACTAGCAATCGTAGTATGAGTGCATCCCGCCCCGCGCGAGCTTGGCGGGATTTTTATGGGCTGTGTTTTGGGTGGTAAAATGGCGCGTCTATAACGCAGGAAAAAACTTATGTATCGAACCCCGTTATATCCAACGCTGGAAAACTTTGTCGGCAATACGCCCTTGGTGCAACTCAAACGCATCCCTGGTGCGACCAGCAATGTGATTTTAGCCAAATTGGAGGGTAATAATCCAGCCGGCTCGGTTAAAGATCGCCCTGCACTTAACATGATTTTACGCGCTGAAGCGCGTGGCGAAATTAAGCCAGGAGATACGCTGATTGAGGCCACCAGCGGCAATACCGGCATCGCGCTGGCAATGGCCGCTGCTATGCGTGGTTACAAAATGGTGTTGGTCATGCCAGAGAATCAAAGCGTGGAACGGCGGCAAAGTATGCGTGCGTTTGGTGCGGAATTGGTGCTGACCGAAAAGGCGGGCAGCATGGAGTTGGCGCGGGACACCGCCGAGAAATTACGCGATCAAGGGCGCGGTGTGATTCTGGATCAATTCGCCAACCCCGATAATCAGCTCGCGCATTACGAGGGGACTGCGC
>JANONT010000221.1:0-3314 GCA_031420955.1 Candidatus Nitrotoga sp.
GTAGCGCTCCCATGGACGCAACCACAACTGGCTAGAAAATATGCGTCGCAGCATGTAAACCGAAATACGGATTAATGCATAGGAAAAAATTAAAGGAATGGCAATGCTCAGCAGGTTGACCGGATACTGATATTTCAACACCCATCGTCCCAAAAAAACCAGTAGGAGCGCGGAAATGGGGAATATCAATCGATTGATGCTACCTACCCCAATACTATGCGCATTGCTGGAAAGTACGTGCGGGTGGGCATGCATGATCTTATGCGCTTGCAACCACCATGCCGCACCAAAGCTCACCAGCAACACTATGATCTGCCACCACACACTGGCGCTTTGTAGTTCGGCAAGCAGGCCGTGCAGCAATTCATAAAATTCGGTTGTAGATGGCATAGGAAGCATATAAAGACGTGGTCACTATAATAGTGAAGAGTAAAGCTCACCCCGCCTTGCGGCCATATTCGATCGGGGCAGAGTTATTTGATGCGGCGTATATTCGCGCCCAGTTGTGACAGCTTAGCCTCTATCCGTTCATAGCCGCGATCTAGATGGTAGATGCGGTCAATCACCGTTTCGCCTTCGGCCACCAGTCCGGCAATTACTAAACTGGCTGAGGCGCGCAGGTCGGTGGCCATCACAGTCGCGCCTTCTAATTTAGGCGTGCCGCGCACCAGTGCGGTGTTGCCTTCAATGTCTATTTGCGCGCCCAACCGACGCAATTCTTGCACGTGCATAAAGCGATTTTCAAAAATAGTTTCAACCATCATGGCACTCCCCTCGGCGATGGTGTTCAGCGTCATAAATTGTGCTTGCATATCAGTGGGGAAGGCTGGATACGGCGCGGTGCGTAGATTGACCGACTTAATCACGCCAGACATTTCAAGCTGAATTTCATCGCTCCCCACACGGATTTTCGCGCCGGCTTCGGTCAATTTTTCGAGAATGGTATCGAGAATATCGGCACGCGCATCGTGCAAAATAATATTGCCGCGCGTGGCGGCGGCGGCCACTAAAAATGTGCCGCTCTCGATGCGATCCGGCATGATGCGATGCGCTGCACCATGTAACTTTTCCACGCCCGTAATGGTGATCGTGTCGCTACCCGCCCCCACAATTTTTGCGCCCATCGCACACAGACAATTCGCTAGATCGACCACTTCTGGCTCGCGTGCGGCATTTTCTAAAACGGTCACACCATTCGCCAACGTCGCGGCCATCATCAAATTTTCCGTGCCAGTCACACTGACAATATCGAAAAATATTTTTGTGCCTTGCAGTCGCCCACCCGGAGCTTGCGCATGAATGTAGCCATGCTCGATGGAAACAACTGCGCCCATAGCCTGCAACCCTTTGATGTGCAAATCAACCGGGCGCGAGCCGATGGCGCAACCACCAGGCAACGACACGCGCGCCTCACCAAAGCGCGCCACCAGCGGGCCCAATACCAACACCGAAGCACGCATGGTTTTGACCATATCATAGGGTGCTTCTAGCTTATCGATATGCGCACCGTGCATGGTTAACTCATTCGCGCCCAGCACGATGTTCACGCCCATTTGTGCCAGCAACTTACGCATGGTGACCACGTCATGTAAATCGGGCACGTTGCTCAAATGCAGCGTATCTGCACTTAATAAACTGGCGCACATAATGGGCAGTGCAGCATTTTTTGCGCCCGATATATGCACGTCACCGCGCAGTGGGTTGCCCCCTTGAATCGCTAATTTTTGCATTCTAATTTTTGTATTATTTTAGGGATGAATTTGTTGTAGGTTTTGCCACTCTTGTGGCGTGTAGGTTTTCATTGAGAGCGCGTGAATCTCTTCGCGCATCCTATCCCCCAATGTTTGATAAACCCGCTGATGACGCTGCACGCGGCTCTTACCTGTGAACTCTTCGCTCACAATAACCGCTTCAAAGTGTGCACCATCACCGCTAACTTCAACATGCGTTTGTTGCATGCCTTGCGCGATGGATTGTTGAATGCTTTCTGGTGTGACCATTGCGGGTTTTCCTACGAGTTAATTTGAGATCGTGCGAGGTTACAATCTATGGAAATATTTTGCGCTAAACAGTGGCACGAGCATTGATCGGCAACAAGTCCAACACTCCATATAAACTTGCCAGACTAGATAAATTCTGCGGAACATTGGCGAAAGACAAAGCAATGCCATGACGCTGTGCCTGACGTACCCACGACAAGAGCAGGCTGACCGCTGCCGAATCGACCGTTTCTACTTTGGACAAATCAACCGTGTATGGGATATTTTCACCCCCATTTTTTTGAACACCGTCCGCTTGCGGCAAATGAAGTCCACTCGCAAAAAATGCGGCGGCGGTCTCCATCGTTAAACTGCCAGCGACGTGTCGCGTTTCATAATTTTTCACTTGGCTTCCGCCTTTTTCGTTTGTTCATTACTAGAGGTGGCATTTTTTTCTGCCAGCGTTTTAATCAAACTATCAATGCCACCCTGTTTAATTTGATCCGCGAACGTGCTGCGATAGCTGGTCACCATGCTGACCCCTTCGATGACCAAGTCGTATGCCTTCCAGCCATTGTCCGTTTTTTTCAAATCGTAATCGACTGGAATAGGCTGGCCGCTGGGTACGCGAATGAGTGTTCTAACGGTCGCCTCGGTCGCGCCATTTTCTTTTTTCAGCGGCTTCACTTCAACCTGCTGATCGTTATAAACGGTAAACGCCTTGGTATAAGTGCGTATCAGTAATTGGCGAAATTCCCCTTCCAAGGCCTGTTGCTGTTCTGGCGTGGCAGTGCGCCAAGCTTTGCCTACCGCCAAACGCGTCATATGGGTAAAATCAAAATGCGGCAGCACCTTATCATTCACCAAAGCAAGGAGCTTTTGTTGGTTGCCTTTTTTAATTTCCTTATCTTGCTTGATGATGGCAAGCACGTCTTGCACGGTATTTTTAATCAACACATCGGGCTCCAACACATCGGCACGCGCCAACAAGGATCCGCCCAGCAACAGCCCTGACGAGAGTAGCAGTGATAATGACAAAAATATTTTTTTATCCATTTTTATATTCCAAATAATTTAAGTATTTTCCTAACGATGTCCGAGATCATCTTCAGCAATTTGAGATTCCCTCATTATTTTTTATCTGTCGCCGTACCATACAAAAACTTGCCGATTAAATCTTCTAGGACCACTGCCGATTGCGTTTTTTTAACCACATCGCCGCTCTTAAAGACCTCTTCATCGCCGCCCGGCATTAAGCCGATGTACTGTTCACCAAGCAAACCCGAAGTCAAAATATTGGCAAAAGTATCTTTGGGAAACTGGTAGCGTTTGTCT
>JANONT010000222.1:0-12813 GCA_031420955.1 Candidatus Nitrotoga sp.
ACTTCTGTTCCGCCATTCAGGGTGTCCGCACCCGCGCCACCGGTGAGGGTGTCGATGCCCGCGCCGCCGATGAGGGTGTCGTTACCAGCGTTACCCGTGATGGTGTCCGCAAAGCCTGTACCCGTGAGGATGTTGTTACCGTCGTTACCAAAGAGGGATAGGCCGTTAGCTGCTGCGCTGGCGTTAATGTTCAATGCGGTGTTGCCGAGTACTGAACCCGCTGCATCAATTATTCTGACTTCCTCTAGCCCGGTGTCGCCCGCAGTAACACCAAAGATGGTGAGTGTTTCATCTGTTGTGGTGGAGGTGAAGCGAACCACATCAATGTTTCCCGCTGTAGCGCCCGTATCTTTAATTTCCCCTGTGCTATGTTCTGCTTGCGACCCTATCAGATAAATGTCGCTGCCATCGCCGCCATCCATGATGTCAACTTCTGTTCCGCCATTCAGGGTGTCCGCACCCGCGCCACCGGTGAGGGTGTCGATGCCTGCGCCGCCGATGAGAGTATCCGCACCGTCATTGCCTATAAGACTATCTGCCCCGCCGTTCCCGGTGAGAATGTCTGCAAGGTTTGTTCCCGTGAGGATGTTTCCGCCTTCATTACCAAAAATACTGAGGCCTGCATCGCCCACTGCGCTGGCATTGATATTTGCTGCGTTAGTGCTTGTTGCATCCGTACCCGCTGCGTTAATAATTCGGACGGTTTCAATGGTCGTAGTCGTGCTCGTAAGGATCAATGTTTCCGCCGCCGCAGTGGTAAACCGAATTTCATCGGTATCTGCACCGCCCGTAATTACTTCGCTCGCTGCATGTTCACTTGCTGCTGCAATCAGGAATATATCGCTGCCCGCGCCGCCATCCATGATGTCAACTTCTGTGCCGCCATTCAGGGTGTCCGCGCCCGCACCGCCAGTTAAGGTGTCAGCTCCGGCGTTACCTGTAACGGCATCTACTCCATCGCCACCATTTAGATTATCTGCTCCACCATTCCCGGTGAGCGTGTCGTCGCCGGTGCCACCATACATAATATCTACACCTGCGCCGCCAGTTATAGCATCATTACCTGTAAAACCGTAGTACAGCCCCCCTGCGGCCACTGCAGAAAGTGTATCTCCAATATTTGTTCCTACAGTTAACACAAATAACGGTGCTGGCTCGCCTGCAAAATCAACCACTGATATAGCGCCAGAGGTTATGCCGCCTAATTCAGCCAAATTAAATGTTGTGGGTGATCCATTATTTACCGCGCTACTGGCAAAGGAGAAGCTTGCCGAACTTAATGATAAGGAATCGGCTGCATCTACGTCGTTTGCCGTTACGGTAAATGATGTTTCCGTCGAACTTACGTAGCTGGCTGTGGGCGCATCGTTAGAGCCCGTAATGGTCAAAACGAGTGTTGCGATGTTGCTGGTTGCGTTTAGATTATCTTGCGCGATGTAGGAGAAGGTATCGGTGAGTGTGCCAGCAGGCGTTGCGTTTCTGGCTGCGGCTAACGCATTGACCGTAGTGTTGTTGGTGTTATTTACCACATAGGTGTAAGCACCGTTACTGCTGAGGGTGAGCGTGCCGTAAGTGCCAACGATTGCTGTATTTGTGCCGATTGTCATGCCTGTTTCCGCACCAGCACCCGCCTGCTTCACAGTTAAGGTGTTCCCCGTATCGGCATCGGTATCACTGCTGGTTAGCACGTTACCTATGGGATTGATTCCAACTGGCGAGCCATTCACAACACCTGCTTCGAGCGCATTACCCGTGTCATTGACGGCGACCGGATTGTCATTTGTTCCGGTGATGGTGATGGTGAGCGTGGTGGCAGTATCCGTGTTGCCTGCGCTGTCCCGCACAACATAGGTAAAACTATCGGTCGTGGTGGCACCCGCTGCCAGCCCATTGACCGTAGTGTTGTTTGGATTAACGGTGTAGGTGTAAACACCATTACTGCTTAATGTCAGCGTGCCGTAGGTGCCAGTGATGCCTGTTGCTGTACCAATAGCTGTACCCGTTGTTACACCAGCACCCGCTAGCGTCACAACCAACGGTGTACTGAGATCGGTATCTGCGCCCGCGCCCGTCGCCAATACATTGCCCGTTGCATTCACACTCGCTGTGCCGTTGTTCACGCCACCCGCTTCCGTCGCATTGCCTGTGTCGTTATTTCCTACAGGTGCCGATGTGTCATAAGCCTGTGTCCGTGTCGCAGCAGCATTGCCATTAACCGTGGCATTCGCGGGGACGGTCACGCTGATTGTGCCTGCATTAGTATTTGCAAAGGGTGTTACTACCAAGGTATAAACGCTGCCACTTACTGGCGTGAGTGTACCAGGCGTGCCACCCATTACGCTGATGTCGCCCACAGCAAAACCCGTTACCGCCTGGCTGAAAGTAAAGGTAAAAGTAACTGGCTGGTTGGTCGTTGTCGCTGCCACGTTGTCGGTAATGGTTAGCGTTGGCACTGTGACTACAGCCACCGGAGCAGGTGCAGAGTCATCCCCGCCGCTCGCAGCAACCGCTATGCCGACACCTACTGCCGCGCTACCTGCGATTACCGCAGTGGTGGTGCTGATGCCGCCCAGCATGGAGCTGCCCGCTGCCGCATCTGCCCCGGCTTTGGTTGCTGCTGCTGATTTTGCGCCTGCACTGGCTGCACCCGCTTTGCTCCCTGCTCCGGTTATCGCAGGGCTGGCTCCAGTGGTAACGTGGGTACCGGTTGGAACAGGTGTCCCTACTTTTGCCTGCGCCAACATCATTTCAGAATCGGCGGCATTTTCGCCCATGCCTTCGGTGTGGGCGTTTTCATCTGCCGACCAATCACTCATTTTTTGGCCGTTCACTTTTTGATCTGCCATCTCCAGATTTTCATCCGGTGCGGCCTCTGCTTGGACATCTGCTACGTGAGTGTCAGGCAGATTTTTTTCGCGGTCGTTTTCTTCAGGCTTACGCTTACCTGATATTTTTTTGAGTTGCGTTGTTTTGCTGGATGGAAGGTTGATTGACAGCGTGTCTGCTGCGCTGTCCCCCAGAGCGGTACGCTCGAATGGGGAAGGGTCGATTGGCGCGCTGCTTATATTTTTAAGCGCGGGATTTGCTTGAGTTTTGTTAATCATTTTAATGGCTCCCCTGATAAAGTTACTTGATAAAATTAAACGCCGAAATCTGTTTGTGCAAAATGTGTGTCACGAGCAATGCGCCTTTCAAAGTTGGCATCCCCTGCGAGGCTGCACCCCCACCCTAACCCTCCCCCTAAAAAGGGGAGGGGACTTTAATTCTCCCTAAAAATGGGGGGCTTTGTTCTGCTACCCGCGTTCCCAATAGACACAAAGAGTATGGTAGCTATTTGTATAAAATTCCGCTATCCCCCGTTTGGGGGATTCAGCGGGGTTTTTACCGCTCGCCCATAGATTGGCTCAACGTTTTGGTAATCGGTTTGGTGAGGTATTGCAGCACGCTTTTTTGGCCGGTTTTAATTTCGACCAACGCGGTCATGCCGGGTTGAATTTCGATGCGTTCTTGTTTTTTGTTGACGAGATTTTGCTCGCGGATTTTAATTTGCACGCGGTAGTAAGGCTGCTCATTATTCCGCATGTCTTCATCCAACGTATCCGCGCTGATGTAGCTGACCTCACCTTTAAGCGCGCCGTAAATCGAGTAATCATAGGCATCCATCTTCACCGTGGCAGGCAGGCCAGGCTTGATAAATGCGATGTCAGCCGGAGTGACTTTGGCCTCCACAACAAGGTCGCCATCCACGGGCACAATTTGCATAATTTCATCGCCCGGCCTGGCAACCCCGCCCAACGTGGTGATCCGCACGCTACGCACGATGCCATCCATAGGCGAACGCACGTCGGTGAAGCCGAGTTGCTCGTTACGCTGCGTCACAATTTGCAGCACGCCAGCTAGGTCTTCTTGCGCTTTGCTCAACTCTGCTTGACTGTCTTGCAGATATTTATTTTTTCGATTGGTAATTTGCGCTTGAATGTCCACCACTTGCCGCTTCAGTTTTAGAATTTCAGAGCGGCTGACATCGCCCTTCGCAACCAAGGGAATGTTCATGCTGAGCTCTTCTTTGATGAGCACTTTAGCTTGCTCCAACGCGCTCACTTCTTCGCGTAATGCCGATTGCCGCTTCTTAAAAAGTGCTTGCTGGTTCTCGCGAAATTCGGGATAACCTTCCAAGTCTGGCGGAAATTTGGGCTCACCCCCAAACACTTCCGCGCTCAAGCGGGCAACAGTGGCTTTAAGTGCGGCCGCTTTGGCGGCACTTTCTAAATAGCCGGCCTCGGCTTTGGTTTTATCAAAGCGCGCTAAGAGCTGGCCGCGCTTCACCGCCGCGCCTTCTTTCACGGGTAGCTCGCTCAGCACGCCGCCCTCCGGCACTTGAATCACTTGGTTGCGCGAGCTGGCAATCACCTGCCCCGCCGCACGTGTGATTTGATCCAGCTCGGCCCAGTGCGCCCACAATAAAAATCCGGCAATCGCAGCCGCGCTGCTCCAAATTAAAATACGGCCAGTGTTGGTTTCTTCGTGTGTGTTCATTTAATGTTGTTCCATAAAACTACTGATCATTTCATTGCCACGCGTATGTCGTACCTACCGTCTGTTCCCTCACCCTACCCTCTGGATAAAACAACTAGCCATTCGACTAGACTGCCAGAAACTGCAGCCAAGTCGCTGGTTATCCCGGAGGGAGAGGGAATTGAGTCACCCTTCACCCTTCACCCTTCCTTACACCGCAGGTTTCGCCTGCCCCTGCCCCGAAATTTTTGCCAGCACGGCATCGCGTGGGCCATCTATTAACAGCCGCCCACCTTGCAAAATAATCAATCGCTCTAACAGCGGCAGCAACGCGGTTTTATGCGTGGTGACGATGAGTGTCGTCCCTTCGCTAGACAGCTCGCGCAAGAGATTCACAATACGCGACTCGGTGACTGAATCCATCGAGCCTGTGGGTTCATCCAGCAGCCAAACTTTGGGCTTGGCTAACAACATGCGGGTGATTGCGATGAGTTGTTTTTGCCCACCCGATACACCGCGTCCACCCTCGGTAAGCTCTAATGCCAAACCTTTGGGTTGCCCCAATATTAAGTCGATTAAGCCCGTGCGCCGTGCTGCTGCGAGGATGGTTTCTTCGCCGGGGTCGGGCAGGCCCAACACTAAATTATCGCGCAATGTACCGCTGAATAATTTTGCCTCTTGCGGCAAGTAACCAATAATTTCGCGGGTGACTGGGCTGGACAGGAGCGCCACATCCATGCCCCCCAAAAATACTTTACCCGCTGCGGGGCGATATAAACCAGACGCTAATTTTAGTAGCGTACTTTTGCCAGAACCGATGGCACCGACTAACCCAACCCGTTCGCCAGGCTTTATATCAAGGTGCTCAATCTCCAGCACCACGCGGCCTGCCGCACCATATGCAAAGCGCGTGCGCTCAAAACGTAAACTGCCTTCCAGTGTCTGTGGCGCAAGCGCGTGATGCACTTCGTCGGCCTCGTTCGGCAGATTAATAACCTGCTCTAACCCTTCCATCGCGGCGCGCGCCAATGCCCATTGCACCATTACGCCGGGCAGTTGCACGATGGGCATCATGGCGCGATTGCCAATAATAGAACAGGCCAGCAACGCGCCCATGGTCATTTCATTTTCGGTGACGGCGTACGCACCTGCGGCCACCAGTGCAATGTAGCTGAGCTGCTGAAATCCGACGGTCATGTTTTGCGACAGCGCGGAATAGTCACGTATGCTTTGTTCGGCGTGGCTGGTTTCTTGCACCAACCGATTCCAACGTCCTTGCACTGACCATTCAGCACTATTGGTTTTGAGCGATTCCGCGCCATCAACAGCCTCGACCAGTAAGCCTGCTTTGCGGTTGCTGGCCGATAAATTTAAGCGCGTGTGTTGCTGGATAGCGCGCTGGAACATAATCCCCGCGACCAGCGCAATCGGCATGGCGACGATGGGCACAATGACGACCCAACCGCCAATAAACGAGATAACCAGCAGAAAAAATATCGCAAAGGGTACATCTGCCAATACAAATAATGAAGTAGAGGCCAGTACGCCGCGCACCATTTCAAAGCCTTTAATCTGCGAGGCAAGCGTGCCGACCGAGGCCGGACGCGCCTCCATGCGTATGCCCAACATACGATTAAAAAACCATTCAGAAAGTTTGTGGTCAATGCCGTTGCAGGTGTGGTCAATGGTACGGCTACGCACCTGTTTCAACATAAATTCCAAGCAAATGGAAAGCGTTACGCCAAGGCTCAATACCCATAGCGTGTGAAATCCTTCGCTGGGAATCACGCGATCAAACACCTGCATCGAATACAGCGAAGTTGCCAGTGTCAGCAGGTTAATCAATGCCGTGGCCAACACCGCGTCTATAAAAACAGATTTACGCGCCCAGAGCGCGTTGCGCACCAAGCCAAAGGCAGTGGGTCTGGCCTGCGCCACTGCCGAGCGTTGCGGCAGTGAAACACACGTGACTCCATCCAAATTTTCTAACGATAATTCTTCATTGCTGGCATTCATCCCGCGCCAAAGGCTGTCTGCACCAAACGACTGCACCATCATCCAACCGAGGCCGTCGCTATAAGCCACAAAAGGCAAATTCACGGGCGTGGGATTATTCAACCGTATCGGCGTGCCATCTAAATCTGCGGCGCGCCAAGCACCCGCAAACAAAGCGGTTGCACCCGCGCCTTCGTCTAATTGATCGACCAGCGCGTCGATTCCGGTGAGCCGTGCGCCCGCCACCCGCTGCCCGGCCAAGCGCGCAGATTGGTCTATCAGTGCGGCGATATTACTTTTCATGGACACGGATTGATTCCTTTATAATTTTTGCAAATGAGTCTTTTAATTTGACTACGTAGGATGTGCCGATTTTGGGAGGCGCATCGTTCGAGCGATTCGACCGTCATTCCCGCGCTGGCGGGAATCCAGCTATTCAAAAACGCTTTTTGTTTAACCCCACTGTATTCCCGCCTGCGCGGGAATGACGCAGCTTTCGCGGGAATGCCGACTTAATCAGCGTTTCCTTAACTATCTTTTACTCCACCCACAACATCGGTATCGCTGGCACCGGCTCAATCGGCTCTGGAGTGGGTGTCAGCACGCCCATCTGCACGCGCAATCTCAAGCTCGCGGCCAGTGCCTGCACGCGCACATCTTCTAACGCAAACTGCGCCTGCGTAGATTCGCGCACGGCGTTTAACACATCAATCCAACTTTTGCGGCCAATGGCATATTGGCGCGTGTACGATTCAAACACCTCCGCGCTCATCGCGCTGGCTTGGCTGGCATTTTCTAAACGCTGCCGCGCCGCAACCCACTCGCCCCAATCGAGCGTGATGCGCTCGGTGAGATCGCGCTGTGCGGATTCCCGCGCCAAGCGCGCCGACTCGTGCCGCGCAATGGCACCGTCTACGCCCGCCACCGCTGCCAACCCCGCGCCGGGTTGCCCCACCAGCACGGCCAATACGCGACTATCACTTACCATCACGCCTTGAAGCTGACTACGGCTATTTTCCAAGCGCAAAGCCAGCAAAGGATAATAAGCGGCGCGTTTAACAGAAACATCCGCCAATGCCGCGTCTTCTTCAAACGCTAAACGGCGCAATATCGGCGAATACTCGAAGGCTTCGGTTAGTGCGGTTTCTAACGTGTTAGGCGTGCTTATGTCCACATCTTGCACGCCTTGTGCAGAAATCTGCGTCACGGGCGATCCATTAAGCTGGCTCAGTTGCGTGAGGGCGTTGTTGTAAGCTTGCTTGATAGTAGATAAATCGTTCGCCGCTTGATAATAACGCGACTCGGTCAAGCGCAGGTCGGTGGCGGAACTCACGTCTTGCTCCACGCGCCGCTTAATCATGCTGAGCAATTTTTCGTGCTCTCCCAGCCCGGTCGTTGCGTGTTGCAAACGCGCTTGCTGGCGCAAGGCCTCGGTATACACGGCGATGGTTTTAATCGACAAATCATGCTTCACCTCGTGCAACGCCGCGCCCGCCGCATTCAGCCGGCTATCGGCCACATCCAACCCCGACGTGATGCGCCCGCCCGTCCAGATCGGCTGCTCTAAGCGAAACACGCCTTGATTCTTACTCTGGCTGCTATCTTGCCGCGCCACCTCTAATGTGGGCGTGGGGAGAAATTGCCAGCGCGCCCCTTTCTGCTCGGCACGTGCGGCACGCTGTGCCGACTTTCTGCCCAACACGGCGGGGTGGCTGCGCCAGGCCGACTCTAAAACTTGCTCAAAAGTGGTTATCGTCGGCGCGATTTTTTGAGCGGGCGCAGATGGCGTTTTTTTACTGGAAGACGGGCTGGAAGTGTTTTTGGAAGCGGCACTGACGCTGCCAGGTTGTGCCTGAACAGGGGCACTGATGAAAATCACGGCTGCACCGCTGATGATAAAAGCCTGTACCAATACTTGACATTTCATCTGATAACCCAATGGCTGTAGAGAGCGTTTTATTTTTGTCGGCGGGATTATAAACCAGATAATGGGCTATTTTGCTTTGCACTGATTTAATTGTCGCTCCCTCCCCCGACAAATTCATTCGAGGGCGGAAATCCAGTCAATTAAAAACACCATTTGTTTAACCCCAGCGTGTGTTGTTGGGGCTTAAGCCCCTTACAACCACGGCGTACTCCTTGCGGGTGCACTGGATTCCCGCCTGCGCGGGAATGACGGCGACTCTGCGCGGAATAACGGGCAGTGCGCGGAACATGACGGCATCAGGCATTGACGACAGCTGTACGTCAATGCGTTGGGTGAGCAATGTTTCTACGATGCCTAGGCTATACGATGCCCAAGCTCAAGGTATGAGGAAGTACGCCAATACCCCCAGTGGTATTAAATGCCGCCCCACCCGTACCCGACAGCACCAGCGCGGTTTGCAGCACAGCACCCGTTGCGTCACCGTCATACACCACCAGCGTATCCAGCCCCGCAGTTGTGTTGACATTAAATTGCCCACCACCGTTCGCATCAAACGTGCCGCGCACCATGAAGTATTTTTGATCGGTTACCAAGCCAGTGTTCGGCGCAGTCATCGAGCCAAGACTTACCCCAGTCGCACTCAAATTCGTCGCCAAGTAGATGGTGTCTCCGCCCACGCCAAAGTCAGCAAAATTAACTTCGTTGGCCGTCCCCGCGTTGATGATGCCGATGACGTTATCGGCGAGGGGTGCAGTAACATTCAGAGGAAATGAAAAATCAAAAGAGTCGCCAGTATCCAGTACGCCATTAGCGGTTTGATTAACAGGATTGCCAGGCGTATTGTCATCAAAAACCACCGCCGTCGAATCACCCTGCGCAAACTCGTAGCGATCACGGCCTAGACTTCCAGACATTTTATCCCCGCCCTTGCCGCCCACAATTGTATTGGTGATGTACCCCGCTGTCATGTCTGGCACTAATGGGTCATTACCAATAATCAAATCATTAAAGTTGGAGCCGATCACTTTTTCAATCCCATCAAAAACATCAAACCGCGTAACAATGGGGCCGGGTTGTATAATCGCTGCTTTATTATTGCCCAGATTAAGCTGTACCGCGCTGCTGGCTGCACTGTAATCAGCAATATCAAAGCCGCGCCCGCCATCTAGGAGATGGCCCAAGCCCACATCGCCAGAAGATTGGATGAAAATGTCATCCCCATCCATGCCGAACATCACGTCTTCCCCCGCGCCACCACGAATAACGTCATTGCCCTCTTGCCCGTTGATGATGTCGCCGCCTGTGCCGCCATCAATCGTGTCATTGCCCAGACCGCCGGTCAGGTCATCGGCATCATCATCGCCAAATAAAATATCGTCCCCCGCCCCGCCGCTGAGTGCATCGGAGCCGCCCCCGCCGTGGATCACATCATTGCCCAGCCCGCCAAATGCTTCGTCTATGCCCTCACCCGCGTGAATATCATCATTGCCTTCATTGCCCTGAATAAAATCAACCCCGTCGCCGCCTTTGATAATGTCGTTACCCAGTCCGCCGTACAAGAAATTATCGCCCGTGCCACCGTCGATCATGTCGTGGCCGCCATCACCGTAAATGGTGTCATTGCGCGCTGCGCCAAAAATATCGTCATCGGCATCCGTGCCGCCGATCATTTCACCTAAATCTGTACCCGTGAATTTGAATCTGGCTATTCCACCCGAACCTACAGCCGCACCCTCATTTACCAACAACGTGGCCTTGTTATCCTCCCCCACCGTCGCCACGGTCGCCATCGACCAGCCCGCGCCTATACGCGCTAAGTTAGTAGGGTCGAGCAACAAGCCATCCGCCCCGTACAGATGATCGCCAGCCCGCCAACTACCGGATGTGCCGATTTCCACATACGCATCCGCCACGAGAAAAACCCGCGCGTATAAATGCTTGGCATCGCTATTACGCATGATAAGGTCGGCAAAAGATTGGCCTTCTATTTCCGTGAGCAAGTTCGTGCCCACTAAACGGTTGAGGTAATACAGCCGATCCCCTTCTTGCAGGGCTTCCATTTGTGTGGAAAACACAAAATCGAAAGTCGAGCCCAACATGCCCATGAATACTTTTTTCTCGGCGAGGCCGCCCAGCCATAAATCAATATTGTTGAACTTTTGATTGCCGCCGACAGCCATGAAACCTGTTTTATCCTCAATGGCGTTGTCAGCCGCCGTACTCAACGCAAGCGCATACGCATCTTGCTCGGCTGCCACGGTAGAGGTGCGGTAGTTTATCCACTGCTGGTGTGACAAGGATGATTGGTAAAACCCCAGTTCAGTTGCGCTAAAGGCAGTTGCGTTAGGGTTGGTTGCCGCAGCATAGGCCATGATGAAATTTTTGAGCGACTCGGGGTGCAGCAGATTATTGCCAAAATCGGTCCAGCTCACGTAAGGTTTGAGCGAAGCTGCGCCGCCCGTCATTTCAAAAAACTTTGCGCGGGCCACATTCAGCGATGGAAGGCCCACATCGCGCCCGCGCGCAATGTTGATGGCGGCCAAATCCAGCGGCTGCCCCAGCAAATTATTGCGTAGCGCGGGGGTGACCAGCTCATCTATTTCACTGCCCACTTGGCGGCTCATACCGGCAATGACTTGCGAGGCCACGGCGCGGCTGCCCGTGTCCATAATCGAGGCCAAGCCGTTGGCCGTGCCATCAAGATTGGCGAAGGCCAGCGGATTCAAAAATGCTTGAATCAAACCGACCTCGGTCAGATTGCCGCTGGCATCGATGAAGTCCACCGTTTCGGTCAACATGGAGTGGCCGAAACGATACACCGCCTGCGAAAATTCCAAGGTGATAACCGGGTCTATTTGGGTGCTGTAGTCGGCAAAGAGCGCGATGTTGGGGCTGATCAGGCGGGCAAATTCCGCAAACACGATGTGCTGGTATTGCATCTCTACCACCAGCCGCGCCGCCTGAAAAACTTGCTCGCCCGTGCGTTCGATTCCTTGCGCGGCATCCAGTGCGCGTAGCTCGGCCACCACGCGGTTGTGCTCGGAATGAAAGACTGCATGGATGGAGGTCAAGCCGATATTTTCGTTGGCGCGCCCATCACCCGCGATGAAGTGCGCGTTGAGGAGTTCGTTGTCGTAAAAACCTGCGGCGGGCGGTGCGCCGCCAGCAGTTGTGTTTGTATCTGCGGTGAGCGGTGCGCCCGTTCTTGAAACGGGGCTCGCACCGTGTGCAATGTCATTCAGCAAAGCGTGGGCTGTTTTTAGGGGTATCTTGGATGCATCGGGGAATGCTGCGCTCGCATCAAAACCATGAGCCGCAAACGGGCCCGTGACATTTCCAAACCGATCCATCAGCAGGGGTTCAATAAATGTCCCGTTACTATCAAATCCATCTCTGATGACCACCCTCGCGCCATTAGCACCCGCGTTAACCCGCACATAGGTGCCGCCCAAATAGGCATTAAAATTGGTCGTTCCAGTACCTAGCCCCCCTATTACTGAACCCCCTGGTCCCATTGCCCCATCGGGGTAGAGATACACTTTGGGTAAATTCAGTACATCGGCATCGGTCAATACAATGCCAATTTTTGCAGCATTGCTTTTAATGTCTGCCCAAGTTGCCATGCCGCCATCCGAGCCTGTCACCAACCGCCCAGTGGGATCTCCCTCAACAACAAAAAAAGACTTATCGGTCTTGATTGCATCTTGAATAACAACAGCATTAGGGTTGCCATTTATCGCAGCAGCAACCGCAATATCAACCGGTCCTGAAATTGCGGCGGTGGTATTTGCACTAACCGCACTCGCTATTACACCCGCTATTGCGCTCAGGATGGTGGGTTTAATCGCAATCAGCGCGTCTTTAATTGCAGCATTGTCTGGGTCGGTAATCGCCGCATCGATGGCGGCAATATAGGCGTTGGTGATGGATACACCATTTGCGGTAATGGCTGAAGCAATATCATGATACTCGCGCAAGAACACGGTCATGCCAGCGGTAGAGCCGTAGGTTTGGTTTTGGTCGATGAGGGGCGACACAGTGTTGGTGTAAACACGATTTCCATCCGCATCAACCGTGAACTGCGCGCGCGACAGCGTCATAAAATTATTACCCGCACCGCGCGGATCGTTATACAACGCATCGCTGGGCAACAGCGGCATAAAGACCGTGCCTTGCCCGCCTTTTGGGATGAGGTCCAAGCCGTGGTCAAAAAATTGCCCAAACAGCGTCATCACCGCGCTAAACGGCAGCGGGTTAAAGGCATCGGGGATGGGGGTGTTGGCGTGAAACTGGGTTTCATTAGAAACCAGATTGCTGATTTCGCGCGGGGTGGAGTCAAAAATAACCGTGTTGGGTGCGCCTGTATTGTTATAAGC
>JANONT010000223.1:0-2484 GCA_031420955.1 Candidatus Nitrotoga sp.
ATTTCAACATAAGCATCGGCCACCAAGAAAACCTGCGCGTACAAATGTCGCGCATGGGTGTTACGCATGATGATGTCGGCCAAGGTTTGGCCTTCTATTTCTTGCAGCATGTTGGTTTCTATCAAACGCCGTTGATAATGCAGGCGATCTCCGGCTTGCAGCGCGTTCATTTGTGCGGCGAAGACAAAGTCAAAGGTAGAACCGAGCATTCCGTTCGGCACTTTTTTCTCGGCGAGGCCACCCAGCCATAAATCAATCTCATTAAATTTTTTGTTAGCCGTCGCACCCACGCCCATGAAATTTGCGTCAGCGATGGCTTTATCTGCCGCCGCGCTGAGGGCGTTAGCGTAGGTGGCTTGGTCAGCGGCTGAAGTGGAAGTACGCAAAGCCGCCCATTCAATATCTGTGTAGATAACCGCACTTTGCGCGTTAGTGTGGTAAAGACGCAAATCCGCTGCGGCATAGGCCATGATGAAATTTTTAAGCGATTCTGGATGCAACAGGTTTGCATCAAAATCGGTCCAGCTCACATAAGGCTTAAGGGCTTGATTGCCGACCGTTAAATCACCCAAGTTTCCGCCCGTCGCCACAAAAAATGTTTCGCGCGCTTTGTTCAAGGTAGGCAGGCCGACATCGCGTCCGCGCGCAATGTTGAACGCGGCCAAATCATTCGTGGGCTGTGTAGCCGTATTGCCGCGCACGGCATCGGTCATAAATTCATCAACCGCATTACCCACTTGCTGGCTCATGCCGGTCATCACTTGCGTGGCCACGGCGCGACTGCCCGCATCGACAATCGGCGCTAAGCCGCCGCCCGTACCGGTAGCATTGGCAAAGGCCACGGGATTTAAAAACGCTTGCACCAGCCCGGCTTGGGTCAGGTTGCCGCTGGCATCCATGAAGCTTACATTTTCGGTCAGCATCGAGTCGCTGAAACGGAACACCGCTTGCGAAAATTCCAGCGTGATGGCGGGGTCTATGGTCGTGTTATAGCCCGCGAAAGCGGTCACATTCGGGCTGATTTTTTGCGCGAATTCGGTGAACACAACTTGCTGGTATTCTGCCTCCACGATCAGCTTGGCCGCTTGAAAATATTGTTCGCCCGTGCGGAGAATCGCAACACCCACAGCAGGCGCATTGGCAATGGCCGTACCGTTCTTGAGCGGGTCGGCATCTAGCGCACGCAGCTCCGCCACCACCCGATTATGCTCGGCTTGAAAAATAGAATAAATCGAAGTCAGGCCAACATTGCCATTCGCCCGCCCATCTCCCGAAACGTAATGCGCGTTGAGTAGTTCGTTGTCGTAAACATTGGTGCCGGGTGATAGGCCGATGGCATTGCTGGTGGGCGTGGGGGTGTCAGCATCTGCCGCGAGTGGCGTTCCATCTGCTGCGAAGGGATGGGCAGTCTGTGCGATGTCAACCAATAAAGCATGGTTAATTTTTAGGGGCGTTGCTGGGTCAGGTACTGGATTACCCACCTGCTGCCCAGTGAATAATCCAAATCTATCAACGAGAATTTCTGGAAAAAGCAAATTTCCATTCGCATCAAAGACCGCCTCTTTTACAACCAATCTCGCTCCATTAGCGCCCGCACCCACGCGGGCATACGTGCCACCAACAGTCAAATCTACTTTCGGTAAATTCATGGCATCGGCATCCGTTAACACAATGCCTATCTTCGACGCATTGAGCTTGATGTCATTCCATGTCGCCATGCCGCCGTTTGCGCCTGTAACCAGCCGCCCAGTTGCATCGCCAACGGCTGCCCCCGCTGGGAGTACGTCTCCCACGCCGTAATATTCCCGTAAAAACACCATCACGCCGGAGTCTGAACCGTAAGTTTGGCTTTGGTCAACAAAGGCGGTGGCGGTGTTGGTGTAAACGCGATTCCCAGTGATGCCATCAACGGTAAAATTCGCCCGCGCCTGCGTGATGTTGCCTGTTGCGGCAAGCGGATCGCTTGATAGTAGCGGCATGGTAATCGTGCCATTGCCGCCTGTCGCAACCAAGCTGAGATCATTGCCCACAAACTGCGTAAACAGCGACAATACTGCGCTAAACGGCAGCGGGTTAGCCGCGCCAACCGCCGCCACGGGGGCATTGGGGTGGGGCGCGATTTCTTTAGAAACGAGATTGCTGATTTCGCGTGGGGTGGAGTCCGTAACTGCGTTAGCGTTGTTATACGCTGTGCCACTTTCCACCGGACGACTAACAACTTGCACCAATTTACTCGGCATAGGCTGCTCTGCCGCGCCAAAATTTTCCTGCCCCGCAGAAAGGTTATTGTTTACACCATCCGGTGAACGCAACCCATCGGTATCTGTCAACAAAACCCCAGGCCCCGGCAGCAATACTCCAACACCTGGCACGACAACGGCTCCAACTTGGTTTCCGACTTGCGCGGTAAAAAGCGCGATGTCGGTGTAATCAAATTTATCTTCCAACACGGGGCGGATCAGTGTCTCGTCGGGATCATTGCCG
>JANONT010000224.1:0-4818 GCA_031420955.1 Candidatus Nitrotoga sp.
TGCAGGAATAAATTGTTTTTGCTGTTGCCATTGTTGGGGATGCGCTTTCTTGAATATGTTAGATGTGCAACGTAAACCCATACTCTGTTAACTCGGCTCACAAAATTACAAGCTAGGCAGATTCTAAATTGTCTATATTAACGAGCGGATATTTTATGCTTTGTGACGTAACACTATTTCAACATGCCAAGTCATGCAGTTACTATGGAGCAGCCAAACAACCTTCACGAGCTTGCCCAGATTCCAGCCCGAATCGAGCAACGTGTGTCAATTGCGGAAAAATCTGCCCATGCTAACGAAGCTGTAGAAAAAGTCTATTCATGCCCGCATCGTGCCGTGAACCAAACCAAATATCAAGGTCTTGTCTTCCGCCAATACATATTGCACGGGTGCTTTGTTAAAACATTACATCTGCCAGATATACAGCGTCGATTGATGCCTGTCATCCACCGTTATGGTGTGTTGCGGGGGGTGATCCGGCACGGCAAAAGTATTGCTAATGAATAAAGAACCGGGGCGCATTTCGCGCTGCGCTTTTTGCCACAACTGTTGCATGGGCACAGGTGAAAGATAGGCGAAAACCACATCACATTGGGCGAGATCGCAGTGCCACAAACTGCCCCAATGCACTTCGCAGCGATCCCGATAAGCACTTATAAAAATTCGCAACCAGCTTAATGCAAAGGGCAAGGGCGCGGCCTCTATGCCTTGAAATCGGCCATCTGCGCGCACCGCAGCCAAGTGCGTTAATACGCCACCCGTGCCTGAACCGAGGTCAACAAATTTAAATGTTTGGTTGGGTACAGCGGGCGGCAGCAAAGTTTCTAACGCTTGCCACACTTTGCGGCTGGATAAATAAAAGGGTACTTGGGTGCGGAAGGTGTTCCAATACACTGCCAAAAAAATTAAGAATAAGAGTAGATACCAATACGGCGAAATTTTTAAAGACAGTGCCAGTAACAAGGCGGGAACAAATAATAATTGTATGGACAACCACCATCGCGCCAACCCTGCGAAGTAGCTGAAACCCGCCGCCAATGCCCCGCACAACGCTGCCCACACCATCGGCGATGCTGGCATTGCGGTAATACTGGCTAAGAAAAATACGCACAGCACGCTGGCTATTTGCAACAGCAAAGCAACTACGGCGGGTGGAAGTTTATTAAGCAATGCGTTCAAGAAATATTTTTATGTGATGGCGATTTCAGAGGCTTCTAAAAATTCAGAGGTTTAAATTCTAAGGAAATGTTGATTAAATCGACGAGCGGGCAGAAGGGCAAGGCGCACGGCGTGCAGAAACTGGAGTGTATGCGTTATATACACGAGGATTTCGAGCACCGCGCAACGCAGCAGTTCACCCGCGCAGTCATTGCATCAGCGTTTCCTTAGCGTTGCAACCCTGCTTCTACTACTTGCCGCTTCTCTTTTCCACACAAGCGTTCTACTAAGATCAATGCAAAATCCATCGCTGTGCCGGGCCCGCGCGAAGTGATTATTTTACCGTCCTCCACCACAGCTTGCGGCTGTTGTTGCACTTGCGGAAAGGCATCTAGCGCACCTGGAAAGCTGGTGGCGCGCTTGCCATTTAACACACCGGCAACAGCTAAAACTGATGGTGCGGCGCAAATTGCCGCGACATATTTTTGCTGTGCCACCATGTTTTGCACGATATTTAAAATGCGCACATCGGCTTTTAAATTATTGGTGCCGGGCTGCCCGCCGGGTAGTACGATCATGTCGTAATCATTTTTCATCGCAACATTTAAATCAACATCCGGCACAATCACCACCCCTCGGCTAGCGCGCACAGGTGCGGCATCCAGCCCTGCCACCGTTACATCTATTCCGGCACGCCGCAGAATGTCGATGATGCTAACGGCTTCGAGTTCTTCGCAGCCTTGCGCGAGTGGCACTAAAACCTTGGGCATTATGATCTCCCGTGCTGCAACATGTTTATCCAAAACTTTCGTGGCATCACTCCTTGGGCATCGCTAAGCTCCACCCAACCTGCACACTACACGCTGTACTGGGTTTTAATTGGCGTTTTAATTGCCGCTCATTTCCAACATCAGCTGATTCACACGCTTCACAAAGCTGGCAGGGTCATCCAACTGCCCACCTTCGGCCAACAATGCTTGATCGAATAACACCGATGCCCAATCATCAAATTTATTTTCTTCACGCTGCAAACGCAACACCACCGGATGTTGTGGATTGATTTCCAATATCGGCTGCGTGTTGGGCGCTTGCTGCCCCGCCGCTTTTAACATGCGCGCAAGGTTCGCATTCATGTCTTGCTCGTCCACCACGAGGCAGGCGGGCGAGTCGGTCAGGCGATGCGTCACGCGCACTTCTTTCACTCGCCCGGCCAAGCTGGCGCTGATTTTATCGGTTAACTCTTTAAACTCATCCGCCTCTTTTTTCTGCGCTAATTTTTCAGCTTCATCTTCGAGGTCGCCTAAATCTAACCCCCCTTTAGCGACTGACACTAAAGATTTATCTTCAAACGCTAACAGATGATTGACCACCCATTCATCTACGCGATCGGTCAGCAGCAAAACTTCGATCCCTTTCTTACGGAACACTTCTAGGTGCGGGCTATTTTTTGCAGCATTAAAAGTATCGGCGGTGATGTAGTAAATTTTGTCCTGGCCTTCTTTCATACGCGCAACATAATCACTCAATGAAACGATTGTCTCCGGCGTATCTGCGTTGGTGGAAGCCAGTCTCAGCAGCCCTGCAATTTTATCGCGGTTGATGGCATCTTCGCTGACACCCTCTTTTAACACGCGCCCAAACTCGTTCCAAAAACGTGTGTACTTTTCTTTATCATTCACGGCCATGTCTTCCAACAAGCTCAGAATTTTTTTGGTGCAACCTGCGCGTATCGCTTCAATGTCTTTTGATTCTTGCAAAATTTCGCGTGACACATTCAGCGGCAGATCATTCGAATCCACCACGCCGCGCACAAAACGCAAATAGCTCGGAATTAATTTATCCGCATCATCCATGATGAAAACGCGGCGCACATATAATTTCACACCATGCTTGGCTTCGCGCTGCCACATATCAAACGGCGCACGCGCGGGAATATAAAGTAGCTGCGTGTATTCCTGCCGCCCCTCGACCCGCGCATGAACCCACGCCAACGGGTCGGTAAAGTCGTGCCCGACATGCTTGTAAAATTCTTGATACTGCTCGTCGGTGATTTCGTTTTTAGCGCGCGCCCACAAGGCATACGCTTGATTGACAGTTTCAGTTTCCTCCAGCGTTTGGTAGCCGCCGTCTTTCCATTCTTCTCTGTGCATGACAATCGGTTGCACGATGTGATCGGAATATGTGCGGATGATGGCGCGCAATTTATGCCCACTCAGCAGGTCGTCCTGCCCCTCGCGCAAATGCAAAGTAATAGACGTACCGCGTGTTGTTTTTTCGATCATCTCAATCGCAAACTCACCGCCGCCATCCGATTCCCAGCGCACGCCTTGATCGTTTTTTTCACCGGCACGGCGCGTGACCACCGTCACTTTATCCGCCACGATAAACGCCGAATAAAAGCCCACGCCAAACTGGCCGATTAAATTCGCGTCCTTCTGCTGGTCGCCAGACAGCCTGGAGAAAAATTCGCGTGTGCCTGATTTCGCAATCGTGCCCAGATTGTTGATCACTTCATCCCGGCTCATGCCGATGCCGCTATCGCTCACGGTTAAAGTGCGCGCGGTTTTATCAAAAGAAATATTAATTTCCAACTGCTCTTGATCTTCCATCAAGGCTGAGTTATTCAGCGACTCAAAACGCAATTTATCGCACGCATCCGAGGCATTGGAAATCAGCTCGCGCAGAAAAATTTCGCGGTTGGAATACAGCGAATGAATCATCAATTGCAGCAGTTGTTTAACCTCGGCTTGAAAGCCTAGCGTTTCGCGATTTGCGGAAGTTTCAGTATGTGTAGCAGCGTCAGTCATTACATTCTCCAAAAATTTTTACACAAGGTGCGGGTCAGATGGGGGTGAATTTTCAAGTTTCAAGATGTGAGATGGATTACTTTGATGCAATCCCCTTCCAGTTTTATTGCCATGCAGGGTAACTATTAGCGTGGGATACTAATTCGGCATAGCATCCTGATCCATATAAAAAAATTCCCAGAAATGTCCATCCAAATCTGCAAACCCATGTGCGTACATGAAACCGTGATCCTGTGGTTTGCGCGGGGTCGTGGCTCCTGCGGCAACCGCCTTGCGTATCACCTCTTCCACTGCGGCGCGACTCGCACAGGTCAATCCAATTATCGCTTCGATACTCTGGGTTGCATCGCAGATCGACTTATCGGTGAAGCTCTTAAAAAAATTTTCTACCAATAACATGACAAAAATATGTTCGTTGATAATCATGCAAGTGCCATTTTCATTGGTAAATTTTGGGTTAAATGTATAACCCAGTTTGGTAAAAAACTCGATAGAATGATTCAAGTTTTTTACTGGCAGATTGAGATAAATTTGAGTGCTCATCACGACTCCTCTTTCATTTTAATATTTTTCAAAATGGCTTCTGTTCGTTTTGACGGGGGGTTCCTCCTCCGAGTTAAAATTATAGTATCCAATCAAACAAACCCCACAATTTTCGCACTTATCGCACCATCCCATTCTCACAAAAATAGCATACACTGCGCGTCTTTTAACGCTTTCCCTCTCCTACAATTTTGCAAGCACAGCCAACAAAAAGCAGTCTGACCATGCTCACCTTGGGCGCGATTGGCATTGTCTATGGCGACATCGGCACCAGCCCTTTGTATGCGATGAAAGAAGTATTCTCACCCGC
>JANONT010000225.1:0-3051 GCA_031420955.1 Candidatus Nitrotoga sp.
GGAGCAGTCGCGCTTGGAAACTTTTCTCAGCACCAACCCAGCGATTGTGTATTACGTCATGCGCGGCATCGTGCGCCATGTGCATGGCATCGTGCGCCGCATGAATATGCAGTCGGTGGAGATGAGTAACTATATACATAAGCAAGGTGGCCGCTACTAAGGGAAGCTTGCACAGTGGCTGCGTGGGCGAATTTCTGCGTTGTTTGGTGCTCGGAATCCTCATGTATGCGCGGTACATTCCGGTTCCTGTGCGCCGCACGCCTTGCACTTCATCCCGCTCGCTGACTGTGCAATGCTCCCCCAGCTTTTCAATAAGGTCACAGAGATACCCATCAGTTACTCACCCCGCTTCTATGGGGAATTAAAATGAGGCACTGCTAACGCTTCACAACACGAGAATTTCACACCATGCCTGTTAATCTTCCCGCACCCCTAGCGAATGAATTATTGCCCATCAAAGGGGTATCACTTGGCATCGCAGAAGCGTATATCAAAAAGCCCAATCGCAAAGATTTGCTCCTCATCAAATTGAATTCGCAAGCCACAGTGGCAGGCGTGTTTACTAAAAATAAATTTTGTGCTGCACCCGTTGTGGTCGCGCTGGAACATCTTGCGACCAATGCAAAAACTCGTGCGCTGATAATTAACACCGGCAATGCTAATGCGGGCACAGGTGAGGCCGGCATGATTGCCGCTCGCGCCACCTGTGCAGAAGTCGCGGCCTTGCTTGATTGTGATGCCGCACAAGTATTGCCTTTCTCCACCGGGGTCATTATGGAGCCGCTGCCGTTAGCAAAATTAGTCGCGGGCTTGCCCAGTTGCGTGGCCGATTTGCGTGAAGATAATTGGCTTAATGCCGCCACCGCCATTATGACGACCGACATCGTCGCCAAAGCCGTGTCGCGACAAATTACTGTAGGCGGCAAAAAAATTACCATCACCGGCATCGCCAAAGGCTCCGGCATGATCCACCCCAACATGGCCACCATGCTGGGTTACATCGCCACCGACGCGAGCGTTGCCCAGCCTGCTCTGCACGCCATGGTGACGAATGCTTGCAACGCTTCGTTCAACTGCATTACGGTTGATGGTGATACTTCCACCAACGATGCGTTGATGTTGATTGCGACGGGCATGAGTGATGCGGAAATAATTGGTGACACGCACAGTGCCGAGTTTCAGCAACTGCAAGCCGCGATCACAGAAGTGTCGATTGTGCTGGCGCAAGCGATTGTGCGCGATGGTGAGGGCGCGACAAAATTTATGACTATCGATGTGGTGGCCGGAAAAAATGCAGCCGAGTGCAAGCAAATTGCCTATGCCATTGCACGCTCGCCGCTGATTAAAACCGCGTTCTTTGCCTCTGACCCCAACCTCGGTCGCATCCTCGCCGCTATTGGTTATGCGGGCGTGGATGACCTCGACGTGCAAAAAATAAAAGTGTATTTGGATGACGTGCTGGTGGCAGAAAATGGCGGTCGCGCGCATAGCTATCAAGAAACAGATGGCCAGCGTGTGATGCAGCAAAGCGACATTACTGTGCGTGTAGAATTAAATCGCGGCGCGGCTGTGGCAACGGTGTGGACATGCGATTTTTCTTATGATTATGTCAAGATTAATGCCAGCTACCGGAGTTAATTGATCGGTCAAACTAACACCTGAAAATTGGTTATGGATAAACTGGAAACATTTCTGCGGCGCGCAGGCGAGGTACTAGATAGGCTTGATGCGGTATTGCCCCCAGCCCGTCCGGTGGTTGAATGGGAGCAAACGCTGGCTTGTCGCTGGCAGCAGCGTAACGGTCGCGGCGCACTATTTCCCGTCAACAAAACGCATGCTGTCCGCCTGCATGATCTGCAAAATATCGATCTACAAAAACAACAAGTCGATCAAAATACACGGCAGTTTGTGCAAGGCCTGCCCGCCAATAATGTGCTGCTGACTGGCGCGCGTGGCACGGGCAAATCTTCACTAGTCAAAGCCTTGTTGAACGAATATTCCGCGCAAGGTTTGCGCGTGATCGAGGTCGATAAATCGGGCTTGATTGATCTGCCGGAAATTGTTGCCGCCATCAGTGCGCGCCCAGAAAAATTTATTTTGTATTGCGACGATCTTTCTTTTAACGCCGCCGAGTCCGGCTACCAGGCGCTCAAAGCCGCGCTGGATGGTTCGGTAGTGACGCTGTCAGATAATCTGCTCATTTACGCCACCTCTAATCGCCGCCATTTGATGCCCGAACAAATGAGCGAAAATTTAGGCACACAATATATTGGTGATGAAATTCATCCGGCAGAAAGCGTCGAAGAAAAAATTTCCTTGTCCGAGCGATTTGGTTTATGGGTTTCGTTTTACCCTTTCACGCAAGATGAATATTTGAACATCGTGGCGCACTGGCTGGCACATTTCAAGGTCGCGCCACCAGATGAAACATCGCGCCGTGCCGCGCTGCAATGGGCACTCACACGGGGCTCGCGCAGCGGGCGAGTGGCCGCACAATTCGCACGGAGTTGGGTCGGGGTGCAGCAATTAAATCGCGGCCATTAAACACAAAAATCCGGAAAATAAAATGAGCATCAAGTTCATTGAGGTCGCGGCGGCGGTTATCCAAAAAACAGACGGCACTTTTTTGCTGGCGCAACGACCAGCGGGCAAACCTTATGCAGGCTATTGGGAATTCCCCGGCGGCAAAATTGAGCAAGGCGAATCGGCACAGCAAGCATTAGCGCGCGAGTTGCACGAAGAGCTCGGCATACAAATCACCACCGCTCATCCTTGGCTCACCCGCGAATTTACTTATCCTCACGCTACAGTCCGGCTCAAGTTTTTCCGCGTGATCCATTGGCAAGGCGAGCCGCATGGCTTAGAAAATCAATCCCTCCGCTGGCAATCTCCCTTCGATTTAAGCGTCATGCCCATGCTGCCCGCTAATATTCCTATACTGCGCGCACTGCAGCTGCCCGCAATTTATGCGATCAGCAATGCAGCAATGTTGGGTCAGCCAGAATTTATGCAACGCTTGCAACACGCGCTGAGCCAGGGCTTGCGCTTGCT
>JANONT010000226.1:0-3747 GCA_031420955.1 Candidatus Nitrotoga sp.
GAAGCGGCCAAGGGCAAGCAATCTGGACGCACGCAAGAAATTCAACGGCTGATCGGACGCAGCTTGCGCGCCGTGGTCGATTTAAAAAAATTAGGCGAGCGCACTATACAAATAGATTGCGATGTTATTCAGGCCGACGGCGGCACGCGCACCGCCAGCATTACCGGTGCATTTGTCGCATTGCATGATGCGGTGAGCGGTTTGCTGAGTAAAAAATTAATTAAAGAAACACCCTTGCTTGATTTTGTCGCCGCCATTTCCGTGGGGATGCACAACGGCACGGCGGTGCTTGATCTAGACTATGCAGAAGATTCCGCGTGCGACACAGACATGAATATTGTTATGACTGGCAGCGGAAAATTTATCGAAGTGCAAGGCACGGCAGAAGGCCACGCATTTACGCGAGACGAAATGAATGCCATGCTGGACTTGGCGCAAAGCGGCATCGCGCAATTGATCGAAATGCAACGCGCCGCACTACAAAATTAAAAATCATTTGTTGTGAACAAACTCGCTCCCGCCATCAAGAAGTTAGTTCTTGCTTCCAATAATCAGGGCAAGTTACGCGAGCTACAAACCATGCTCGCGCCGCTGAGTATTGAAATGTTCACCCAAGCACAACTCGGCATTAGCGAGGCCGAAGAACCCCACCCCACCTTTATAGAAAACGCTCTGGCCAAAGCGCGCCACACCAGCGCGGCCAGCGGCCTACCTGCTTTGGCGGATGATTCCGGCATATGCGTGGACGCGTTGAATGGTGCGCCCGGTGTGTTATCAGCGCGCTATGCGAGCGAGTCTCAAGCGGGTCAAAAAAATAACGATCAACACAATAATGAAAAACTCTTGCGCGAAATGCACGGCATCACAGATCGCCGTGCACATTATTATTGCGTGCTGGTTTTGGTGCGCGATGCGGATGATCCGCAGCCCATCATCGCTGAGGGCGAGTGGCATGGCGAGATAGCGCAGACACCTCGGGGTGAGGGCGGCTTTGGTTACGACCCGATATTTTGGTTGCCACAACTAGAAAAAATGAGCGCGGAGCTGAGCCGCGATGAGAAAGCACAGATCAGTCATCGCGCATTAGCGTTGAAGATATTGTTGCAGCGGTTGAGTATTTTCTCGCGGTAGATATTTTTCCCACACTTATCAGCATACCGCTACCCGTGTTATATCGCTAAAGCTGCGCGTTATATAATCCCCACCTTATTTTGAAATAAGGTCGCCTCATGCCCCCCATTTTCGCCGCGCTCACCCGCGCTTTTCGCGATTTATTTCAATTCAAAGTACTGTGGATAGTGGTGTGGCCAATGCTGCTAGCAGGGCTGCTATGGCTGATTATAGGCGTGGCCTTTTGGGAAATTTTTTCGACATGGATCACCAGTGGTCTCACCGCGATTGGCATTCAAACTTGGATGGAAACGGTCGAGCCGCGCTGGGTCGCGGCGGGCATTCAGATAATTGTGCATCTGATTTTATTTACGCCGCTGGTGATGATGACCGCGTTATTGATTACTGCATTTTTTGCGATGCCCGCGCTCATCCGCATGGTGGCTGATCAAAACTATCCCGTGCTTAAACGTGAAAACGGCGGCAGCATCACGGGCAACGTGTTAAATGCCACACTCGCGGTTGGTGTTTTTATCGCGATTTGGGTATTCACCTTGCCGCTGTGGTTGATCGGCATAGGCGCGCTGGCACCATTTATTGCTGCGGCATATTTGAACCAGCGCATGTTTCGTTACGACGCGCTGGCCGAGCACGCCACCCATGCAGAGATGCAAACTTTATTTTCCAAGCATCAATCGTCATGGTGGTGTTTAGGGCTGCTAACGGGCTTGTTGCATTTTATTCCGCTGTTAAATTTGTTTGCGCCCGTGCTGACCGGGCTGGCGTTTATTCATTTTGGGCTGGCACAGTTAAGCACCTTGCGACAGCCACCTATTTAATTGCGCAATGTGCTAATCCGCGCTTCTCCAAATACTGCTGGTGATATTCTTCCGCCGGAAAATAGGTGCTGGCTGGTACGATAGCCGTGACGATAGGTTTACGAAATCGGCCATTATTTTGTTGCTGCGCTTTTGAATTTAACGCGGCAATTTCCTGTTGTGGTGAGTGATAAAAAATCGCCGAGCGATATTGCGTGCCCACATCTGGCCCTTGCCTATTAAGCTGGGTGGGGTCGTGGCACTGCCAAAACACTTCCAATAATTGCGCGTAACTCACCTGCACGGGATCAAAAATAATCTGCACCGCCTCGGCGTGGTGGGTGTCGCCCGCACACACTTCTTGATAAGTCGGTTGATCGGTATCGCCGCCAATGTAGCCGACCGAAGTATCCAGCACGCCAGGTAGTTGGCGAAACGTGGCCTCTATTCCCCAAAAACATCCTGCTGCAAACGTCGCTTGTTCCATGATTTTCTCCTTCCGTTTTTGCAATGTGATTGTTGATACAATTCTCGCCTATGAACACTCATCTTTTACACCCCATTGGCCTCAAAACGCAAGAAATTCGTTTTAAGATTTTGCCTCCCTTGGCCTTATATATTCACATTCCTTGGTGCGTGAGTAAATGCCCTTATTGCGATTTTAATTCGCACGAGGCGCGCGGCGTGCCACAAGAAACGGAATACGTGGCAGCCTTGATCCGCGATTTAGAATTAGCATTGCCGCTGGTGTGGGGACGCAAAGTGCAAACCGTATTTTTTGGCGGCGGCACGCCCAGCTTGTTTTCCGGGCAGGCCATCGAAAAAATTCTCAGCGCAGTGCGGATGCTGTTGCCCTTAGACATAAACGCAGAAATTACGTTAGAGGCAAATCCGGGAACAGTAGAAGCAGAAAAATTTGCACAGTTTCGCGCGGCGGGCGTGAACCGTTTATCGCTCGGCATACAAAGTTTTAATGACACGCATTTGAAAGCACTAGGGCGCATTCATGGCGCAGAGGAAGCGCGGCGTGCGGTGAAAATCGCGCAGCAACATTTTGACAATATCAACCTCGACATCATGTACGGCCTGCCGCGACAAACATTGGCCGAGGCAGTTGAGGACATCAACACCGCGCTTAAATTTACACCGCAACACCTGTCTGCGTATCACCTGACGCTAGAGCCGAACACGCTCTTTCACCGCTACCCGCCTGCCTTGCCCGATGATGACACCAGCTACGCCATGCAGCAGCGCATACAACAATTATTGGCGGCAAGCGGCTACCAACATTACGAAACCTCGGCTTTTGCCCAGCCAAAAAAACAATCGCGGCATAATTTAAATTACTGGCAGTTTGGTGACTACTTAGGCATCGGCGCAGGCGCGCACAGCAAGCTGAGTTTTCGCGACAAAGTCTTGCGCCAAGTGCGCTACAAACAACCGCAAAATTATTTACAGCAAATAGCATTAGATGCCCCCGTGCAAACTGAAAATACCATCGAGCGCGACGAACTTCCGTTTGAATTTATGATGAACGCACTGCGCTTAAATCAAGGATTCGATGCAGCCCTATTTGCCGAACGCACCAGCTTGCCGCTGTTACAAATACGCCGTGAGTTGGAACAAGCCGAAAAACGTGGACTGTTGCAACGCGATTTACAACACATTGCGCCGAGCGAATTGGGACAAAAATTTTTGAATGATCTGGTGCAGATTTTTTTGCGGGGCTAGACGGGAATAACGCGACAAGCTGAAATGTAGGTTGGTGCTGAATGCAATGAAGCCCAACAACCAACTAATAAGCGTGACCAATTAGTTT
>JANONT010000227.1:0-5886 GCA_031420955.1 Candidatus Nitrotoga sp.
AGTTTTCACGGCTCACTGGGCACCAGCAATCCTGCTGAGCCTGGCAAAATAAAAGCGCGGATTATTTCATTTTCAGGCGAGGCGGATCCCATGATAGGGGCGGATTCAGTCGCCGCCTTCAAGAAAGAAATGGAGCATGCCAAAGCGAACTATCGGGTGGTGGTCTATCCCGGTGCACAACATGCTTTCAGCAATACCGAAGCGGACGAACTGGGCAAAAAATTCAAACTTCCACTGGCCTACAACGCAGAGGCAGACAAAGATTCCTGGCGACAAGCGACGGTGTTTTTGAAAGAAGTGTTCAGCAAAAAATAATCGCAATTATTTACCCGATAAAAATGCCCCAATTGGGGCATTTTTATCGGTCGCGGAGCATTGCAAATCAAATATTCCTCAACGCGGCAAGCCCACTTTCAAATACACGTGATCATCGCCATCCACATTAAAGCCGTGCGCAAAGCCCAGCGTCATGTCCAGCCCCAATAAATCATAGCCGATGAGTGTTTCGACATTCCATTCCACGCCCGCGCTACTTTTGAATTGTGATTTTTCATTCACATTCCACGCATCGCCGCTCTCGGCAAATAGCGTGAGCGAGTGCCGCCCTATGCCCAGCGGTGGCACGAACATGCCGTCGTAAACCATGCCCAGCGGGATGCGCCATTCGAGGGTGGCGATGCCAAAATTTGTCCCCGTAAGCGACGCTAACCCAGTGGGATAACCGCGTAACGGAAAATCTCTGCGCGCCAAGCCTGTCTGCCCGCCGAGCGCACTGATGGTTTCACTTTCGCCACCCAATTGGTAAGGGCGGATGCCGCTGCCACCGGACGCGCCATGCGCTTTTAGTTGCAGCGCGTGGTTGCCGCCCAGCCCAATGTATTCGCTCCACTCCAAGCGTGTAGTGTTGCCGCTGTAAAAACTTTTTCCAATGCCATCGTAAGTTTCGGCGATGATATTTACTTGGCGACCATCCACTGCGCTGATGGAATGTTTGTAAAACTCGGTGTTGTCGTAGCTGATTATTGCGCCGGTAATCGTGTCATTAAATGTCTGCAATAAACGGTTGTTGGCAACCGCTTCCACTTTTATTTTTTCGCTGGCAACCCCTGCGGCGAGGGTAATGCTGGAGCCAAGGCTATTAAAACTGTGCTGCGCTAAAACTTGATAGCGCGTTTCTTCATCGCGCAAAAGGGGCGGTGCTGCACCCACGTCATCCGCCAAAAATTGCCGCTGCGCGGACACGAATAATTTGTTGTAAAAATTATAGGCAACCAACCCGCCCAATTGTTTTTGCTCGTCGTAATACAGCGGAATCGCGCTCCATTGATGAAAGCCCAGCGCGTCTGCGCCGTTAATTATCGCGCCAAAAAAAGAGGTGCTATTTTCGTTGCGATCAATCAGCGGAAACCACGAACGCGGCCTGAGTGTGGGCAGCGGCGAATAATCTTTTACGTTGGTATAGGGCGCGGGCGGGCTTGCCTCTGCCACATCCTCTTTTTCAAATTGCGTTTGGATACTGCGGGCCGCGCTTGAAATAACAGTGGGCTGCAAAGCGATAATCGCCGTGCCTGTGGATATGTGCTCCAACACGCTAAAACTTTTATCCGGCATTTCCACCGCCTCGGTCACTGCCGAAAGGGTGTTACTCAAAGTTTCAATTTGGTTGATGCCGATTTTCATACGCCGCAGATTCCATATTTTTTCGTGATCTGAAATAAAATAAATTTCACTGCCATCGTTAGAAAAACGCGGGCGCATTTCCATCTCAGCATGGCTGGTTAGCCTTTGCCATTGCTGACTTTGCAGATCAAATAATTCCAAATTCCAACCGGTATTTTTTCGCAGCACAGAGGCCACTAATTTTTTATGATCCGGCGACCACGCAAAATCCCCCAAGGCATCACCGGATGGAAAGGTGTCCAGCCGCTGCGGATTTTTACCTGCTGCATCCAACAAGACTAAATGATTGAGGTCTTGCTCTAGCTGCACAGCGGCAATTGCCTGCCCGTCTTTACGCCAAGCTGCACGCGCGTATCGGGCGCAGTGCGTAAGACGCTCTGGCTTTTTAAACTCAGGTCTCCAACGATATAAATCCGTGTAACCGTTGGTGTTATCGCAGATCGCACCACGGCTTAACAACATGCCCGCGTCATCATGCCAATCGACATCCGAGACAAAATTCACTTCAAACAAAGACTCCATCTTGCCGCCATCCGCGCGCAAGCGACGCATCTCTGGGTGCGATGAAGCATCGTCGTGATAAAAATATAAATCACCATTGCCCGCTGCAGCCAAAAAAGAATTGATATAAGGTGCGTCGTAAAGAGTGCGAGAATTGGTTGTCGCTTGCTGTTTGATGCGCGCTAATTGCGGCTCAAAACGCTGCTTCAAATATTGCTGAAACTCTGCCCACACAAGCTCCGCAGATTTTCCAAATACTTTTTTAGAACGCGTTTCCATGCGCCAAGGGAAAAAATTATCGCCATATATTTCGATATAAAGTCTGACGCGCTCAGGTCCATAACGCGCTTCCACAAACTCAAAAAAATACGCCCCGTATAAATATTTCAGCCCATACGGCCAGCGCGTGTTGGAATCAAAACTCACCTCAGTTAACGAGCGCAAACCGCGCTGCACCTCCATCCGCATCAATGCCTCATACCACGCGCTATTTAATCGACCGATATTTTTATCTCCATCCAGACTATTTTTTGATTCGCTGTAGGTGGCGAAACCTTCCGTCACCCAACCTGGCGCAAATAATTGCGGGAAGGTGGTAAAGGCAAACACATTGCCCATGCGACCAAACACTCTCCGTATGCTCCGCGCGCCAGACCCCGCCATATCGAGCTGTAAAATGTGCGTGTACTCATGCGTAAATAATCTTTCCATCCAATCATGATGACCTGCAAGCTGCCCGTTAACCGGCGTAGGCATAAAAATTCCCATGCGGTTATATAGCAGCGGACTGGCGTAGCCATTGACCAAATCGGTGGTATCCAGAATAGTCACTTCTGTTTTATCCCACGGCTGCCAGTCCAACTGAGCAGTTAATTTGACATGCACACGCTCGGCCAGCGCGGCGAAATTTTGCGCGTATTCTTTTTGCTCGACCTGGTGATGAATGCGGAAGTGCGCGGTTTCCAGCGTTTTCCATTGCGCGGAAATGTCGGGTTGTAAAAGGTTGGGATCGCTAGGCGTGTGTGCGAAAACAGCGGACGAAATGGTGAGGGAAAAAATAAAAATTGCCGCTATAAATTTATTCATGTTGATCCCTTAACGAACTGTTGGTTGGGTGCTTGAAATGTTTTTTTGCAATTCCATTTATAATTTAATCCTAGATTGCTCCCTCACCCTCGCTACGCTCTCCCTCTCCCGAAAGGAGAGGGGTAACGTCCTTCTCCCGGAAGCAGAGGAGGTAAAGTCCTTCTCCCACTGGGGGAAGGGTGGGGAGAGCGCAGCGAGGGGACCGAAGGCGGGAGCAAGATTAAGGGCTAAATTAATTAGCCTTGGAGTAAAAAACTCACTCCAGCCACTCGCGCCCCACCATCTTCATCGCTTTGTTAAATTGCAAAACCAGCGGCACGCCCGGTGCGATTTCCATTTTCGTAATTTCATCCGGCGAAATGTTTTCCAGATGCATAAGTAAGCTGCGTATGGTGTTGCCATGGCTGACCACCAGCGCGCTGCGGTTCGCCAACAAGCTGGGCAGCAACATGTCATGCCAATAGGGCAGCACGCGCTGCTGACAATTCGCAAGGCTTTCGCTGCTGGGTAATAAGGCGGGATCAAGTTCTTTATATCGAGGATCAAAACGCGGATGACGCGGGTCATTCCAATCCAACGGCGGCGGCACAGCAAAGTAACCGCGCCACCAATGCAGCGCATTTTGCTCACCCCATGTGGCGAATATGTCTTGCTTTTGCAGCCCTTGCAGTTGCCCGTAATGCCGCTCGTTGAGCCGCCAATGTGCGTAGTGTGGAATAGTTTTATGCTGCGCGGCGGTGAGCAAACTATCCGCCGTTTGATACGTGCGATACAGCACCGAGGTGTGCAATTCATCGAACGCAATGCCAGCCTCCACCAGCCGCAGACCCGCACGGGTGGCCTGCTCTACGCCTTTGTCGGTTAACGGCACATCGGTCCACCCGGTGAAACGATTGCTCATATTCCAATCGCTGCTGCCGTGCCGCACCAGCACTAAACGATGCGCCGCGCCACTCATTCTGCCGCGCCACTCATTCTGCCGACTCCAGCAACACTTTGCTCAAATGATGGTGGTCATCCCACGCCTCTAAATGCAAACCTTGACCATCGAAGCGAAACCAATTCAGCGCGCAATTTGGAATCACAAAATCGCGCGGCGTATGCAGCGGCCTGCCCGTCGCCTTGCGATAAATAATATCGAGCACGCCCGCATGGGTAATCGCCGCAACGGTTTGTCCACTATGACGCTTGACCATAAAGTCAATCGCCTCAGCCACGCGCGCGGCAAAATTCAGCAAGCTCTCGCCTTTTTCAAAATCATAATTCAGATCACGCGCCAGATAATGCGCGTGCGCGGCGGGATATTTCAGCGCGCCCTCTGCCGCCGTGCAGCCTTGAAAAATTCCGTAATGCCGCTCGCGTAATAACGGCAATAATTTCACCTCCAGCCCGCGTCGCGCCGCCAGCATTTGTGCGGTGGCAGATGAACGCATTAAATCACTACTGTAGATCGCGCTGAAATCGGTGTGACCCGCATTAAAAGCCATCGCCAGCGCTTGTGCGTGCCCTGTCTCGCTGAGTGCAATATCAGTTTGCCCCTGAATGCGCTTGGTCGCATTCCAATCGGTTTCACCGTGGCGGATGAAGCAGATGCGCGTGGAAATATTCATGCGAAATTTTTTTGTCGTCTATACAAAATAAACCGTAAAAAACCCGCCGAGTGTGGGCGGGGTTTCAAGTTACATTACTCAAAAGCCTGCGGTTAAATAGCTACTTCATCGCTGCCATGAGTTGCTCATACTTGGCCTGCAGTTGCTCGCGGGTTTCCACATAATCGGGATTGAGCGGAATACATTCCACCGGGCACACTTCCACGCACTGCGGCACGTCGTAATGGCCGACGCACTCGGTGCATTTTTGGGGGTCGATCACATAAATAGTCTCGCCTTGCGAAATGGCATCGTTCGGGCATTCCGGCTCGCACACGTCGCAATTGATACATTCGTCGGTAATTAAAAGTGCCACGTTATGCCTCTATTTATAAAATTTTTTAAGCCGAATATTTCGCGCTGAGTTTAGCCGCGACAGAGGGCGACACAAACTGGCCGACATCGCCGCCGAAGCGCGCAATCTCGCGCACCATGCTGGCCGAGATGAAAGTGAAATGCTCCGCAGGCGTGAGAAATAAGGTTTCCACATCGGGATGTAAACTACGGTTCATGCCCGCCATTTGGAATTCGTATTCAAAGTCCGACACCGCCCGCAAACCGCGCAACACCACACGCGCTTGCTGGGCCCGCACGAAATTCATCAGCAAGCCATCGAACCCCTTCACACGCACATTTTTGTAATCGGCGAAAATTTCACTCGCCATCGCCACCCGCTCTTCCTGGCTAAACATCGCGGCCTTGCGGCTGGACGCCACTGCGACAATCACTTCGCCAAACAAACCCGCTGCGCGACGCACCACGTCTTCATGGCCGCGGGTCAGCGGGTCAAATGTTCCAGGGTAAATGACTTTAATCATACTTAACGCTACCTTTCAAAAGCTGATAATAAACTGCGCCTGCGCGGGAACGTTTCAAAACTTGCCATTCTTCGCCCGCTTCAAATTCAGTTCCGGATTCGATATAGACCACGCTGTCATCGTTCATTTTATCAATTAGCATGGGCAATAGC
>JANONT010000228.1:0-12172 GCA_031420955.1 Candidatus Nitrotoga sp.
CCCCCAGCTTAGAAGGCTGGTGCTCTATCCGATTGAGCTACGGGCACATTTTCTGGCGGGACTCCTGACGGAACCAATATCTTTTTTGCATCTAAAAACCTGGTCGGGGTGGAGAGATTCGAACTCCCGACATCCTGCTCCCAAAGCAGGCGCGCTACCAGGCTACGCTACACCCCGAAAGCGCAGCACTATACAGTGCTGAACATAAAAAATCAATTTTGATCCCGCTGTTGCTTGGATATTTGCGGCATTGCTAGCCTCAAATAATAGACCATCGACCACAGTGTCAGTAATGCTGCGATATAAATTAACCCTGTCCCTATCGTGTGTATCGGCAGGCCCATTACGGGCTCGTGATACAGTAATAGGAAAATTGAAATCATTTGAAATACGGTTTTAACTTTGCCTATCATAGACACGGCAATGCTCTTGCTGCCACCCAGTTGTGCCATCCATTCGCGCAGTGCAGAGATGGCGATTTCGCGGCCTATGATGATGAAGGCGATGATCATATTTACATAGCCCAGCTTCACCAGCACGATCAACGCGGCAGCCACCATGAGCTTGTCTGCCACGGGGTCGAGAAACGCACCGAAGGCCGAGGTTTGATTGAGCGCGCGCGCCAAGTAACCATCCAGCCAATCTGTTATTGCTGCCAGGGCAAAAATGACGGTGCTAACCACATGCTTATTCTGCACAGACAGCGTTGCATCGGACACATAAAACACGCCGATAAAAACAGGTATGAGTAGGATGCGAAACCAGGTTAATAAATTTGGAATATTGAGCGACATGTTTAATGCAGTTGTTGATATATTTTTTCTGCCAGTGCTAGGCTAATGCCCTCTACTTGCGCCAGCTCGCTTACGCTTGCTTGACGAACACCTTGCAGCCCCCCGAAACGCGATAACAAATTACGCCTGCGCCGCTCGCCCACCCCGCTGATTTCTTCCAACATCGACACGGTGCGCGCTTTGCCGCGCTTGGCTCTGTGGCCGCTGATGGCAAAGCGATGCGCTTCATCACGCACCTGTTGAATCAAATGTAAGGCGGGATTGTCTGGCGACAATTGTAACGGTTTTTCATGCTGCGGCAGAAACAATTGCTCCATGCCGGCCTTGCGCTCCACTCCCTTAGCCACGCCCACCAAGGGGATGTCGGTCAACCCTAATTGTTGCATGACCTCATGCGCCACGCCCAACTGCCCTGCCCCACCGTCGATTAAAATTAAGTCGGGACGCTTGCCTACTGTTGATGACGATTTACTCGCTGGCAATGTTTCGTCGGCCTGCAATTTTTGATAGCGTCGCAACATGGCTTGGCGCATGGCAGCGTAGTCGTCGCCTGCGGTCACATCGGTAATATTGTAGCGGCGATATTCAGTGTTTCGCATCGCCAAATTATCGTACACCACGCACGAAGCCATCGTTGCTTCGCCCATCGTGTGGCTAATATCAAAACACTCGATGCGCGATAATTCTGGCAAATTTAACAGCTCGCGCAATTTATCCAGCCGTATAGATTGCCCAGCCTGCAAGCCCGCCTGTTGTTGCAATGCCAGCACCGCATTGCTCAACGCCATGTCCAGCCACTGCTTACGCTCGCCAGAAACAGGATGTCGAATTAAAACCTTGTGCCCCGCTTGCGTGCTGAGTAATTCTTCCAACGCAGGTGTCGCAATTTTTTCGCTGATAAGTATGAGCGGCGGCACGCTGCCGTGCAAATAATGCTGCGTTAAAAAAGCTTCTAACACCTCATGCGCCAAATGATTTACAGCAGCCTGATTTTCACTAGCGTGATTCTCAGAATCCTGATTTTCAAAATCTGGCATGGCGACATCTGGGTCAGAAAAATATTGACTCTCGACATGCTGCGGGAAAAAACTTTTGTCGCCCAAATGTCGTCCGCCGCGCACCATCGCCATGTTCACACACACCGCGCCATTCATCTCAACCACGGCAATAATATCTGCATCGGTAGCGCGCCCGCTTTCCATAAATTGCTGTTGCTGCACAGTATGCAAGGCTTGCAGTTGATCGCGCAATGCGGCGGCCTGCTCGTAACGCTGCTGCTCCGCAGCCTGCTCCATCGCGGCTCTGAGCATGCTCTCCACTTCTTTATACTTGCCGTGCAACAACATGCTCGCGTTGCGAATGTCGGTCGCGTAGTCTTGCTCGTTAATAAAACCCACGCACGGCGCGGTGCAGCGGTGTATCTGATACAGCAAACACGGGCGCGTGCGGTTGGCAAACATGCCATCTTCGCAGGTGCGAATGCGAAAAATTTTTTGCAATAATTGGATGCTTTCCTTAGCCGCATACGAATTAGGATAGGGCCCAAAGTATTGATGCTGTTTGCTGGTTGCCCCGCGATAGTAAGCCAGGCGCGGGAATTGGTGCCCGCTCAACACAATATACGGATAAGATTTATCGTCTCGAAATAAAATGTTGTAACGCGGCTTAAGCGATTTAATTAAATTATTTTCCAACAGCAACGCTTCCGCTTCCGAGCGCGTCACAGTAATTTCGATGTGCGCAATGCGCGACACCATCAAGCGTATGCGCGGTGAAATATTGTTTTTTTGAAAGTATGAAGCGACGCGTTTTTTAAGCTGCCCAGCCTTGCCCACATATAAAACCTTACCCTGCTTATCCAACATGCGATACACGCCCGGCAACAACGGCAAGCTGGCAACGAATGCTTTAGAATCAAATTCCGTGGGCGCGGCAGAGAGATCGGCAGGAGGAGTTTGGGAGGGATTCATCGCAACATTATTCCATCAACCAGCGTTAGGAAGCACGCGCAAATACGTGCGAATTGCATCGAACACCGCATGAAACATCGCCTCATCTAAACGCTTGGTTTGTGTGTTGTAGCGGCTGCAATGATAGCTAGCATACAGGCGCAAACCGTTGGGCAGCGCGTGTTGCGCGGCATGTGAAAATTTATAATCAGCGGCGCGCAAATTCATCGCCCGTAACACCGCCGCATGCGCCACTGTGCCCAATGCCAACACCGCTGCACCTTGCGGCAAGCTGTGCAACTCTTGCGCCAAATAATGATTGCACTGCCGCACTTCGGCAGGCTCTGGTTTATTTTGCGGCGGCAAACAACGCACCGCATTGGTGATGCGGCAATCGCGTAAAACTAATTTTGCATTAGGATTATTCGCCGCATTCAAAGGTTGATCGCTGCTAGAAAAACCAAAATGATACAGCGTGGCATACAGCAGATTTCCCGCATAGTCCCCCGTAAATGGCCGACCTGTGCGGTTTGCGCCGTGCATACCAGGGGCTAATCCCACAATTAAAAAGCGTGCATGGTCATCGCCAAAAGAAGGCACGGGGCGCGCAAAATAATCGGGTTGCGCCACGCGCACCTCGTCTAAGAAATTTGCCAAGCGTGGGCATAAACGACAATCAGTTGTAAATTCCATACGGACACCTCTCAAAATCCAAACTTCGTCGCAATACATTGTTACTCAAAAAAATGCTTCCTTACATATCAACCATATGCGGCGTAAGCATTTTTTACTCGCGCCTCGTCTTGCTTAAAATTTTAGATTTTTAAAGATGCCCTTCATAAATGCACCATTTCGACCATCCCCTAGAACAATCCAACATCGTGATCGTTCTTGTCAGAAAGTGGAATTCTCGGGCATAAGCGCGAGCAACACCCCCGCCTCGCCCGGCTGCGCTACATAGTTTGCAGCAGTTGCCACGCCTGCCACCCACACCAGATCATCCCCGCAAAATAGCAGCGGTAACCCATCACGTTGCCAGGGCGGAATGGCATGCTCTTGTAATAAATTTTTTAAGGTGCGGGTTGGGCTTTTTGGGCTGGGACACATGCGTTCCGCACCCCGCCGCAGCCTAACGGTCACGGGTTTTTCTTGTAATTTTTTTAAGCTCAAACCTTGCCCGTGCACTGTATCAAAATGCAAAGTGCTGCCTAGCTCAGGCAGCGGCAACACCGTTTCACCACGCCAAGTTACACAAAAATTTTCGGCCAATTTTTCGGCCAGCGCAGGTTTAATCAGCGAGGCATACACCCGCCCCTGATAACGCCGCACCTGCCAGCCACCAAAGGTTACGCACACGGCGGCATCACGGCGCGCATGACAAAGCTGCTGCAACATTTCTGCAAGCTGAGTGCTGTCTGGCGTGGGCGCGCCTAATTTGGCAAAAAAATAACGTAGTAAGTTTTTACCGCGCGCTGCGTTTAATTCACCTAAGCGAGATACCTCCAAGCTCGTGTCTTGCATCACTTTTTGCGCGCTTAAATCTTGTGCGGCCAGCTCATCCAGCAAGACACTCGCTTCGGCAAAATGTCGCGCGCTACGCGATAATGTTTCGCGATACGCAGGAAATTTTTTCTCTAATTGTGGCAACACACGATGGCGCAAAAAATTGCGCGGGTAAGTGTCGTCCGCATTGCTCTCGTCCTCTACCCAGCGCAAACCATGTTGCTGCGCGTAAGCAATTAACACACTGCGCGGCACATCCAGCAGCGGTCGCAATAATGTTTTGGGGACTATGCCGTGCACCATGTTTTTAATTGCAGGCATGGCCGCTGCACCGCGCACACCCGCACCGCGCAACAGCTGCAAGAGCAGCGTCTCGGCTTGGTCATCTTGGTGATGGGCTAATGCGATGTAATTTTCTGGCTGGCTTAACAGTGCTGCGTAACGTAGTTTACGCGCTGCCGCCTCAATGCCCATGGCACGCAGGGGTGCAATATTTACCCGCTCAATTTGCAAAGGTATGTTTAATTTTTTGCACAGCGTGGCGCAAAATTCCGCCCACGCATCGGCCTGTGGGCTAATGCCATGATGCACATGCAGCGCGCGTAAAGACCACGTATTTTTGGCGGCAAGTTGATGCAGCAAATGCAGCAGCACAACGGAATCTACCCCGCCGCTTAAACCTAAAAGCACTGCACTATGTGCGGGGAGAACAGGGAGAGGAGGCGTGGCGAGCAGTGCGTTGTGGACATGTAACGGCAGATCCATTTTGTTTTCTTTCGCCACTCGGTGAGATGCTCAAACAGGAAGACACTCAGACTTCGACTATTTTGTAATTACCGTACTCCATCACACGATTAAAACGGGTTTGCAATAACGCATCTATGCTCTGATGTTGCACTTGCCGCAGTGTTTCTTGCAATGTTTTTTTCATGGTTTGCATCATCGCCGTGTAGTCTCGATGCGCGCCACCTATCGGCTCGTTCACAATTTTATCAATCAACCCCAAGGCTTTTAAGCGCGGCGCGGTAATGCCTAATGTCGCCGCTGCGTCTTCGGTGTTATCCGCGCTCTTCCACAAAATAGCCGCGCATCCTTCTGGCGAAATAACCGAGTAAGACGCATATTGCAACATCAACACCGCGTCCCCCACTGCAATCGCTAACGCCCCCCCAGAGCCGCCCTCACCGATTACCGTGCAAATTAAAGGGACACGCAATTCAGCCATCACATATAAATTTTTGCCGATGGCTTCAGACTGCCCGCGCTCTTCCGCACCCACGCCGGGATACGCCCCGGGTGTATCGATAAAAGTCATGATGGGGATTTCAAATTTCTCCGCCAAGCGCATCAAACGCATGGCCTTGCGATAGCCTTCTGGCCGTGGCATGCCAAAGTTTCGCAACTGCCGCTCTTTAGTATCGCGCCCTTTTTGGTGGCCGATTACCATCACACTCTGCCCATTAAAACGCGCCAGTCCACCTACAATCGCACGATCATCGGCATAGCTGCGATCACCGTGCAACTCTTCAAAATCGGCAAACAGATGATGAATATAATCCAACGTATAAGGCCGCTGTGCATGGCGCGACACCTGCGAAATTTGCCAGGGTGTGAGCTTGGCGTAAATGTCTTTGGTTAAATCTAAACATTGCTTTTCAAGGCGGGTAATTTCTTTTGCGATATTCGAGGCATCATCTTCTTGCACCTCGCGCAATTGCTCTATTTTTGCGGACAACTCGGCGAGAGGCTGCTCAAAATCTAGGTAAATAGTTTTCATGGATACGCTTTTTTTAAAACCAAAAATTGAATGTTGCGAATGATACAGGATACTTTATGCTCAAATCAAAAGCGCGGGCGGGCTAATTTATTTCAATGCGTATTTTGACAGCGAAACAGATCGCCGCCACACCTTCCACAAATCACTGCGGGCAAAAACAAAACGCTGCGCGCCACTACTATGCAGCACATCTATCGTCAATTGCCCTACCCTGCCCTCGCTTACGGATTTTAGTAACGGTGCGGCACAATCTTGCTCCAGACTCAGCGCGTTGCTCTGCCAAGCCTGTAAATCTCCCTGCTGCATGGCCTGCCGCAATCCTTCCCACACGAGCAACACATCGCCCGTCATATTATTCATCCACGCTTTATTTGCAGAAAAATTATCGCACGCCACACCTGCATTTTTTGCCAACGCATTCGCTAACACACTATCGCCATACACCGCAGAAAAGGGCTGTTGCAAATTTTTTTGCGCCACCCCGCCACCCCATAGCCACACGCTATTCACGACTCCCTCGCCTCGCCCCGCACGTGCTTCATTCACTGGGTGTTCATACAACAACATCTGCACCTCGTTCAACACGCGATGCCAGTACAAAGCATCGTCCCCACTGGGCAAATACGGATACACGTTTTTGCCCGCGACCTGTGCCAGCGGATGCGTCTGCAAATTCGGCACAGACTCTAAACGCACATACCAACGTTGCGGATGTGGCGCGAAAAATCTAAACCGCTCATCCGCAAAATGCGCGTTCAAACTTTCACACAACTGCGCCGCTTCATCAGCAAGCAATAATTCATCTGTTCGCAACAAAAAGTGGGCGCGCTGTAATTGCAAATGTACGGGGTCGGCGCGCAGCCAATAAAATTGGCCGGGCTCCATGCCATCAGTCTGCAAAGTAATCGGAGCAATGGCTTCATCCAGCACGCCGAAAGCATTGCACAGCCAAGTTTCCAGCGACTGTGTAGACAATGCTTTGCGCCGTGATCGCGCTAATATTTTCTCCAGCGCGGGCATCGCCAGCCCGCTACAAGCAGAGCTTGCAAATTGCCGCGGCAAAAATAAATCGGGAATAACAAGGTGGATTTTTGAAGTCATGCGGCAAGTTTATCACCACGGATGCGTGTGACATAATAGCGCGCCATGCATTACTAAATAACAGGAAAAACCCACCATGAAAACCACGCTAATCACCGGCGCAAATCGCGGCATCGGCTTAGAATTTGCCCGGCAATACGCCGCCGATGGCTGGCGTATTTTGGCCTGTTGCCGCCATCCTAGAAAATCTGCCGCGCTGAAAAATTTAGCCGCACAATATCCACAGCAAATACAAATTTACGCGCTGGAAGTCACTGACCACGAGCAAATCGAACGCTTGCCACAGGTGCTGGCCGAGGCCTCCGCTGAGAACAACGCCATCGACCTGCTCATCAACAACGCGGGCATTTTGCCGGATGCCGACCACAACAGTTTTGGGCATACCGATTACGCAGCTTGGATGCACACATTCAATATCAACACCCTAGCTCCGCTCAAAATGGCCGAAGTTTTTGCCCAACATGTTGCCCGCAGCCAGCAAAAAATGATCGTCACCATCAGCAGCAAAATGGGCAGCATCGCCGATAACAGCAGCGGCGGATATTACCTATATCGCACCAGCAAAGCAGCGGTGAACATGGTGGTAAAAAGCCTCGCCATTGACCTGCAGCCGCATGGGATTACGGCGGTGGTGCTACATCCTGGCTGGGTGAAAACAGATTTAGGCGGCGCGAACGCGCTGATTACTGCCGAGCAAAGTGTGTCGGGTATGCGAAAAGTAATCAGCCGTCTGTCGACGGCAGATTCAGGGAAATTTTTTACCTATGATGGAAAAGATATTCCTTGGTAGGGATGATTTTATTTTGCGTGTGCCTCTAACAATTCAAACCTTTGTCATTCGCACGCGGGCGGGAATGACGGGGTGTACGTAATCAGCGGAAATGAATTCAACGCCTAGTCTGATCTATATAAACCATTTATTCGATAGCTGTATGCGGATTGGGCAGGTGCACACAGGCTCATTTTTTAAGGGTGATACATTGAAGGATTTTTATTACGCTGATCTTTGCAAGGGAGAAAATACAGAGACTCCAAGCAAGAATATTGCAATTCCCCCTCATGACATCTTCACAAAGTGACTTTTTTTCGTTAGGATGCTGCGAGTTCAAAAAATAATATTTCGGCAGCACCCCTTTTCGGAACATATTCAGCTTGTCCACTCTGCTGCAAAACAAGTTAAATCCTAGTTTTTTATTTTCATACCCATTTTTAGAGAGTCCACCATGAGCGCAAATATTCGTCACATTACCGATGCAACTTTTACCGCCGAAGTGCTGCAAGCACCGCTGCCTGTGCTGGTTGATTACTGGGCGGAGTGGTGTGGCCCGTGCCGTAGCATCGCGCCGATTTTGGAAGAGATTGCTAAAGAATACGAAGGTCGCCTAACCGTGGCCAAGCTGAACGTGGATGACAACCAGCAAACACCACAAAAATATGGCATACGCGGCATCCCCACTTTGATGTTGTTCAAGAACGGCAATACCGAAGCCACTAAAGTAGGCGCGCTGTCGAAATCACAGTTAACGGCATTTATTGACAGCCACATTTGAACCGTTTACCCTTGCACCTGCAACTGCGCTGAATTGCTCCCCCCGCCCGAATTAATAAAGCCCAAGTAAAAATAAATATAAAAAATTACGGCTCACCATTTAACAAAAAATATTCCGGCTTATCGACATTCACCGCAGTTCTTGTGCAAGACTTGCATCGTTTACAGCAGCACCCCCTCCCCTTCGGCAATTCTCCATAACTTCGTACCACCACATCCCCTATGCACTTATCTGACCTAAAAACCAAACACATTACCGAGCTAGTAGACATCGCGATCACCAACCAGATCGACAACGCCAACCGAATGCGTAAGCAAGATTTAATTTTCGCGCTGTTAAAAAATCAGGCAAAAAAAGGTGAGAGCATTTTTGGTGAGGGGACGCTGGAGGTGTTGCCGGATGGCTTCGGATTTTTGCGCTCACCCGATACTTCTTACCTCGCTGGGCCGGACGACATCTACGTCAGCCCCAGCCAGATTCGGCGTTTTAACCTGCACACGGGCGATTCTATCGAAGGCGAGATTCGCACGCCCAAAGAAGGCGAGCGTTATGTAGCATTGGTGAAGGTAGACAAGGTTAATTCCGAGCCGCCCGAAAATACTAAAAATAAAATTCTGTTTGAGAATCTCACGCCGCTTTTCCCCACCGCACAAATGTCCCTAGAGCGCGATATTCGCGCTGAAGAAAATATCACAGGCCGCATTATTGATATCGTCGCGCCCATCGGCAAAGGGCAGCGCGGCTTGCTGGTAGCTTCGCCCAAGTCGGGCAAGACAGTTATGCTGCAACATATCGCGCATTCTATTTCGGCCAATTTCCCTGATTCAATTTTGATTGTTTTGCTGATCGACGAACGCCCAGAAGAAGTCACCGATATGACGCGCAGCGTACGCGGCGAGGTGGTTGCCTCGACGTTTGATGAGCCTGCTACGCGCCATGTGCAAGTCGCCGAAATGGTGCTAGAAAAAGCCAAGCGTTTGGTCGAACACAAAAAAGACGTGGTCATTTTGCTCGACTCCATTACCCGTTTGGCGCGCGCTTACAACACCGTCGTGCCGTCTTCCGGCAAAGTGCTAACGGGCGGCGTGGATGCCAACGCTTTGCAACGCCCCAAGCGTTTTTTTGGTGCGGCGCGCAACATCGAAGAAGGTGGCTCGCTGACTATTATCGCAACCGCGCTAGTGGATACCGGCTCACGCATGGATGATGTGATCTACGAGGAATTCAAAGGCACGGGCAATATGGAAATTCACCTCGACCGTCGCATGGCCGAGAAGCGCATTTATCCGGCGATTAACATCAACCGCTCCGGTACACGCAAAGAAGAATTGCTGATTAAAGCCGAGGTGTTGCAAAAAATATGGGTGCTGCGCAAATTACTCTATCCGATGGATGAATTAGAGGCGATGGAATTTTTGTTGGACAAAATTAAAGCGACCAAAAACAATTTTGATTTCTTTGATTCCATGCGGCGATAACACATCATACTGACGGTACGCATCATGGATTTTACCGACTGATTCATTTATTATGTTGTGGCAAATTTATCCTGTTATAGGCGGCTGTTTATTTCTGCTGTTATAACGTTGGTTTTGAAATAAAGTTTTTAAATTCTTCAGAAGGAATGCTGCTAATCAACGAGCGTTTCTGTAACAAATTGGCGGGTCTCCCCGCATTGTGGGATAGTTCATCTGGTCAGGTCCGGAAGGAAGCAGCCAAAGCTATTTTCTACAAGTGCCGGGGGTAAGGCTCGCCTCCTTATTTGTGTGGCAGCGATAATGTTGTTTTGAGTTATTTGCTGCCATTTTTTTGTGGCCCAGTTAAATTTATTTTCGAGTTAAATATTTTTTATAGAGAGGCTGGATTTTGTCTTCAACCTCAGTTCTAGCGCGCAAGTGGCGCCCCAAGAACTTCTCTCAACTAGCGGGACAAGAGCATGTCGTGCGGGCATTAAGCAACGCGCTGGCACAAAATCGTCTGCACCACGCATATTTGTTCACTGGCACACGCGGCGTGGGCAAAACCACCATCGCACGCATTTTTGCCAAATCGCTCAATTGCACAACGGGCATTACCACCGAGCCTTGCGGCACGTGCAGTGTGTGCACCGAGATCGACAGCGGGCGGTTTGTAGACCTGATTGAACTAGACGCAGCCTCCAACACCCAAGTCGATAACATGCGCGAGCTTCTAGAAGGCGCGCTGTATTTGCCCACCAGCGGACGTTTTAAGGTGTACATCATCGACGAGGTGCACATGTTGTCGAAAGCGGCTTTCAACGCCATGTTGAAGACGCTGGAGGAGCCGCCCGCGCATGTGAAATTTATTCTCGCCACGACCGACCCACAAAAAATTCCCGTCACCGTATTGTCGCGTTGTTTGCAATTTAATCTGAAGCAACTGCCCGCGCCGTTAATTTTGACGCATTTACAATATGTGTTGGAGCAGGAACAAATTGCATTTGAATCGGCGGCGTGCGCCCTGATCGCGCGTGCCGCGCAGGGCAGTATGCGCGACGCATTGAGCTTACTGGATCAGGCCATCGCCTACTCTGATTCACAGGTAGATGAAGCCACCGTGCGAAATATGTTGGGCGCAATTGACCAACAATATTTGTTTGATTTATTGCGCGCCTTGCTGGTGCGCGACGGCGTAGGCTTGCTGGCTGTCGCCGATAATATGTCCAGCCGCAGCCTGCCATTTGATGTGGCTTTGCAAGATTTAGCCACGCTGCTACACCGCATTGCGCTGCTGCAAACTGTGCCGCAGTCCATCGCCGAAAATGAACCAGAGCGCGAAAATTTACAGCATTTAGCGCAGCACTTTAGTGCGGAAGAAATTCAATTGCATTATCAAATTGCCATACATGGCCGCAATGAAATCGAGCTTGCGCCGGATGAATACGCGGGCTTTACCATGACATTGCTACGCATGTTGGCCTTTATGCCGGCCACTACAAATAGCAACTTAGCGATGGCTGTCCCCTCCCCTGTGGCCACATCAAAGGCTGCCATGCCGAAGCCAGCAACCAGCGCGCCGCCTGCACAAGCCTTAGCGCATCCACAAGCGCAAGCCTCGGCACAATCACTCAACTCAAGCTATGAACCCAGCCCGCCTGCTGCACCCCTAGATTGGCCCGCCCTGCTCGAACAAATCAGCGTGCAAGGTATGGCGCGTGAGTTAGCCAAGCATTGCGTCTTAGAAAGTTACGTCAATGGCAAGCTCGTATTGAATCTATCCCCGCAGCACAAACATTTACTCACCAATAAATCCGCGCATGAAAAATTGCAAAGTGCGTTGACGGATTATTTGGCGCAGCCCACTCGTTTGCATGTGGCCTTGGGCGGTGGGAATATCGCAGCTACGCCCGCCGCAGTTGAAAAAAATAAACAGGACACGCGTCAGCAACACGCGGTGGAATCGATCTTGCAGGATGCTTTTGTGCGTGACGCACAGGCTATGTTGGGGGCAACAGTTTCAGCAGAATTCGTTAAACCA
>JANONT010000229.1:0-2733 GCA_031420955.1 Candidatus Nitrotoga sp.
ACACGACCGCACCCACCGCTTTGCAGCTTGCTTTACGCAGCCCCTCTTTACCGCAAAAAATTATCGTGCGCCCGTTCTCTACAATCGAACAAAAACTACCCGCCTGGCAAAATCTACCCATACAGTTGGAGTTAGGCGCAACTTGGGATTGGCGACGTGCGGCCATCCCAGCTCAAGCCCTAAACATGCTGTGGGGCGACTTGGCACCCAGCATACGCATCAAAGAATGGTGGCCAAATTTGCGCCCCGTCGCACTTATTTTGCTGGTGTTATTTGTGATCGAAACGCTGGGCACGCACATCGAATGGGCAATGCTCACGCAAGCGCGCACCACGCTCACGCAAGATATGCAGCGCAGTTTTCGCAGTGCATTTGGTGAGGGCAGCACGCTGGTCAACGCGCCTCTGCAAATGCAGCGCAACTTGGCCGAGCTGCGCCACGCGGCAGGTTTGCCGGATGATGGCGATTTTCTGTCGCTGCTAAATGTGGCGGCGCGCCGCTTAAATGCACTGCCCGCAGGCAGCGTGCGAACCTTGCACTACGAGGCGGGGCGGCTGGATGTCGATGTTAAGTTAACGAACAGCGCGGACATTAAAAAACTGCAACAAGCGTTGCAACAATCTGGGTTGAGCGTGCGTATGGGTGAAATAAAAAATGCCGGCGATGGGATGCAGGCGCGGCTCAGTTTGATGGCTGGGGGCGTAATGTTGAATGAAAAAATTTCCGCTGCAAAATTTTTCAGCGAAAAAATTGCAACCGAAAAAATAGCGGGTCAAATAATTTCAGGAAACAAGCCATGAGCACTTCGCTAAAAGATTTTTGGCAAGCATTCGTCAAACAACATTGGCACAGCCGCACTGTGCAAGAACGCCAGATGTTAACCGCACTTGCCGCCGTGTTGTCGCCACTCTTGGCCTACACATTACTGTGGCAACCCGCGCATACGGCGGTTGAAAAATTAAACCACAGCGTACCTGTTATGCGCGCCCAAGCCTTGCAGTTACAAGCGCAGGTGGCTGAGGTGGCGATGCTACGGCATCATCCCAAACCGGCGGTGCTGGATGCTCACTCACTCAAATCTACCATCGAAGCAGTCGCCATACGTCATCAAATTCGCGATGCGATTTCAACGCTGGACGCGCAAGAACCGAACGCGGTGCGCGTTTCCTTGAGCGCGGTTTCGTTTGCACAATGGCTGCGTTTTTTACACGAGCTGCAACAAGCGCAACATGTGCGCGCCGACTCCACCAGCATGGCTGCACTACCACAAGCGGGCATGGTTAAAATTAGCGCGACGCTGACCAATGGGGGCAGCCAGTGAAGGTAAGTCAGATGAAGTTATTGAGCAAAACAACATTACTCCTCTTTACTTTTGTTGCACTCGCCACACTCGTCATCACCGCCCCCGCCACTCTGCTCGGCGGCTGGGCGACGCAAGCATCACAAGGCCGCTTGCTGCTAACCAACGTCAGCGGCACGCTCTGGCAAGGCTCGGCCACCCCCGTGTTATTACAAAAAAATAACGCGCTGCTGCCTCTGCAAAAAATGCATTGGAACATCCATCCCTGGTCGCTGTTCACTGGCAAATTAAGCCTCTCTTTATGGCGCGATGAGTTACCACAAACCTCCGCCATGCGCGCAGTGCTGTCACCCAGCCAACTTGAGTTGCATGATCTTAATTTGACCGTACCCGCCGCTGTGCTCGGCGAAATTTCACCCATGCTGCGTCCCGCGCAACTACAAGGAAAAATTCAACTCACCAGCAAACATTTGCAACTCACCCCACAAAATATTATCGGCACAGCGCAAGCTGATTGGATCGATGCGGGCGCGGCACTCAGCCCGGTGAATCCTCTAGGCTTTTATAACGTGACGCTAAACGGCACACCCGATAATGGCACAGCAGAGCGTTTGAATATCACCCTGACAACCACATCTGGCGCACTTATTTTGAACGGGCAAGGCAGTTGGTCGCGCGCCAAAGGCTTGCAATTTCGCGGCACCGCACAGGCAGCGGAACAACACCGCGCCATGCTCGCCGGATTATTAGGGCATCTGGGTCCGCAAGAATCGCCGGGCGTGTATACGCTCGTTTTATCGCAATAATTCCCGTTTCGGAGTTTAGCGAGCGGCGCAATTCCGGTAGAATGCGACCTCTTCAAAGCACGCAAACATGACAAGGAAACACTGCACAGTCGGCGAGCGGGAAGAAGTGCAAGGCGCAAGACGCACAGAAACCGCAGTGTATGTTTTGATACATGAGGATTTCGAGCGCCGAGCAACTCACCCGCGCAGACACTGTGTAGCGTTTCCATATAAAGTTGGGAAAACATTATGATTACAGGCAGCATCGTCGCAGTCGTCACCCCCATGCACGAAGACGGCAGTTTAGATTTAGCCGCGTTCCGCGCACTGATTGATTTTCACATCACGCAAAAAACCGATGGCATCGTCGTGGTCGGTACCACGGGTGAATCGCCCACAGTAGATGTGGCAGAGCATGAAATGCTCATTCAAGTAGCGGTAGAACACGCCGCCAAACGCATTCCCATCATCGCGGGCACGGGCGCAAATTCCACCAAAGAAGCCATCGAGCTGGCAGATTTTTCCAAGAAGGCGGGTGCTACGGCTTCGCTAACCGTCGTCCCCTACTACAACAAACCGACCCAAGAAGGTCTGTATCTACACTTTAAAGCCATCGCCGAAGCGGTCGACATGCCGCATATTTTGTAC
>JANONT010000230.1:0-2351 GCA_031420955.1 Candidatus Nitrotoga sp.
AATGTATCCATCCCCGTGGCACCGTACATCATGTCCACGCCCGCACCGCCAATGATGAGGTCATCGTCCGTTGCGCCTATGTCATTGGGGTCCCCACCATAAATCGTGTCGTTGCCTGTGCCGCCTTCCAGATAGTCGTGCCCTCGCCCCCCAAAAATAATATCGTTGCCGTCGTCGCCAAAAATGTTGTCTGCCTCTGCGCCGCCAACCAGCTTGTCGTTGCCTGCGCCACCGCGAATATCATCAAACCCCGTGCCGCCAAAGACTTCGTCGTTGCCCGCGCCTGCAAGAATAACGTCGTCACCTTCGTCACCGCGAATGAAATCTGCGCCCGCGCCCCCCGTGAGGGTATCTGCACCCTGCCCGCCGAATAGAAAATCATCGCCGTCGCCGCCGTCAAGGTTATCCCCCGCCCCGTCGCCGTAAATGGTGTCGTTGCCGCCCAAACCTTTAACAATGTCGGTGATAGCCGTGCCGCCTATCATTTCGCTCAGATGGGTGGCGGTGAAATTTTTCACGCCTTCATCTACCATAATCCAACCTGCGCCAATGCGGCCATCGTTAGGGGCGATGTGGCTGGCGGGAAGCCACGTACCGGGCGCGTCAATTTCAACATAAGCATCGGCCACCGAGAAAATCTGCGCGTATAAATGGCGCGCATTGGTGTTACGCATGATGATGTCAGCCAAGGTTTGGCCTTCCATTTCTTGCAGCATGTTATTTTGCAGCATATTGGCATCGCTTAGGCGGCGCAGGGTGCTCAGGCGATCTCCGGCTTGCAGCGCGTTCATTTGTGCGGCGAAGACAAAGTCAAAGGTAGAACCCAAAAGACCGTTCGGCACTTTTTTCTCGGCGAGACCGCCCAGCCATAGGTCGATGTCGTTAAATTTTTGGTTGCCGCCCACACCCATGAAAACCACATTCAGCATGGCTTTATCTGCCGCCGCGCCCAGCGCGTTGGCGTAAGTGGCTTGATCTACAGGAACGGTGGAAACACGCAAAGCCGCCCATTCAATATCTGTATAGATAACTGCACTTTGCGCGTTAGTATGGTAAAGACGCAAATCCGCTGCGGCATACGCCATGATGAAATTTTTGAGCGATTCGGGGTGCAGCAGGTTGGCACGAAAGTCTGCCCAACTCACATAAGGCTTGAGCGCTTGATTGCCGCCCTGCAAGGTAATGGCATCGCCGCCCGTCGCCACAAAAAATGTTTCGCGCGCTTTATTCAAAGAAGGAATGCCGACATCGCGCCCGCGTGCAATGTTAAATGCCGCCATGTCATTCGTAGGCTGTGTGGCGATGTTGCCGCGCACGGCATCGGTCATAAACTCATCAATTGCATTGCCCACTTGCTGGCTCATGCCGGTAAGCACTTGCGTGGCAAACGCGCGTGAACCCGCATCGACAATCGGCGCTAAGCCGCCGCCCGTACCGGTGGTATTGGCAAAGGCCACGGGATTTAAAAACGCTTGCACCAGCCCGGCTTGGGTCAGGTTGCCGCTGGCATCAAGGAAGCTTACATTTTCGGTCAGCATCGAGTCGCTGAAACGGAACACCGCTTGCGAGAATTCCAGCGTGATAGCCGGGTCTAAGGCCGTGTTATAGCCCGCGAAAGCGGTCACATTCGGGCTAATTTTTTGCGCGAATTCGGTGAACACAACTTGCTGGTATTCCGCCTCTACCACCAGCTTGGCCGCTTGAAAATATTGTTCGCCCGTGCGGAGAATCGGCGCGCCAAGTCCATCAGGCGCATTGGCAATGGCCGTACCGTTCTTGAGCGGGTCGGCATCTAGCGCACGCAGCTCCGCCACCACCCGATTATGCTCGGCTTGAAAAATAGAATAAATCGAAGTCAGGCCGACGTTTCCATTCGCCCGCCCATCTCCCGAAACGTAATGCGCGTTGAGCAGTTCGTTGTCGTAAACATTATTGCCAAGCGCTAGACCGATGGCATTATTGGTAAGTGTTGGAATGTCAGCGTCCGCAGTGAGTGGCGCTCCATCTACTGCAACAGGGTTAGCACTCGGTGCAATTTCATTTAGTAAAGCTTGGTTTATTTTTAGCGGTGTTGTGGGAGGCGGGGGCGTTGCCGTATTGGGATCAAGATCAAACCCATGAGCAAAAAAATTACCCGTGACAGCCCCAAACCGATCAACCAGTAGCGGCCCCTCAAAGACTCCATTCACGTCAACAAATCCCTCTTTAACAACCAATCTCGCTCCATTAGCACCCGCACCCACGCGGGCATACGTGCCACCAACAGTCAAATCTACTTTCGGTAAATTCATGGCATCGGCATCCGTTAACACAATGCCTATCTTCGACGCATTGAGCTTGATGTCATTCCA
>JANONT010000231.1:0-1701 GCA_031420955.1 Candidatus Nitrotoga sp.
CTAACGACGCTGTAGAAAAACCCCATTCTGAAAACCTGCTTCAGCTTTGGGTGGATTTTTTTCAAGCCAAACTGTAGTCTTCATTTTCGGCTCCCTGTTTCCCTAAAATATTTTTGATGCCAATCCGAATGACCCGGCAAGTCGTATCGTGCGATACAGAGGCGAATATGCCTTTCCCCAGCCTCTTCATCCCGCATAACCATGATTCGCCAGCTTCTCGATATTATGCATCATGCAGTACAGTTTCCATTGTCCATCCACCTTGGTTTTTCCGCGCAGCGTAAAGCGGTGCAGCCGCTTGTTGCCGCGCAGGTTGCCAAACACAGGCTCCACTGTTGCGAATCGTCGCGTGATCATCTCGCGGCCCGCATCGGAATCGATTTTTTGCTTCATCAGCTCGATCTGATTCTCACTGGCATCGCGTTTTCCTTGCAAGAAAGAAACCTGCCGTATCTGCGTTTTCCCGGGTGTGCGCAAACATTCCTGTCGCCGTTCGCACGGCACGCAATCCTGCTTGGCACCACTGAATTTTAACGCGACATAACCATTGATCGTGCAATTCGAGCCGTTGCTATAGAGCCGTTTTCCGGCGGGGCAAATACAGTGAGACTGGTCGTCTGCCAAACGAAAATCGGCAGGTTTAAAACACCCGGATTTTGCAGCTTGCCCGGCCTTGTTCCACAGCGGATCGGGCTTGGCAGCATGCACGTATTGATCAGCATAGCGTTCGTCGCGCTTGCGATAGCCGTTGTCTGGCACATAGGCATTGACCTGCTGCGCGGCCAGGGCTTTGAGATTGGCTTCCGAATGATAGCCGGCATCGGCGGTGATCACCGTGTCGGCGGTGCGTAGTGCCGCAGTGGCTTTGATCACCGGCAGCAGCAGCTCCTGCTCCGAACCGGTGCCATGCGCCTGCGCATCGACGATGATTTGTGTTTTCTCATCGACGGCCGCCACGCCGGTATAACCTTGAACCACGCCTTTGCTGGTGGCCATCTTGGCGGATTCATTATCGGTGCGATTGGATAAGCGGATGCTGCCTTTGCTGCCTTTGCGATCTTCCGGGTTCTTCTTGAGAAAGTCGCGCAGTTGCTGTGCTTCTGTTTGCAGGCGTTCCAGTTTCCGTGCTTCGCGTTTGATGATCGCGTCATCGGTCGGCGCGGTGTCGGCACTTTTATGTTTCTCCAACATCTGCGTGGTGGCCAGTTCCATCCTGCCCAACTGGCGCTGATAATCGGCGCGGGTGCCCGATTTCGCTTTGCTGGCATTGGCGGGAAGTTTGATGCCATCGATCGCAAACATCTCGCGCCCGACCAAACCCTGGCGGTCGCAAACGAGCAACACTTGCGCGAACAGTTTGGCGACCAAATTGCCCATGCCCGATACAAAGGCAGCGAGCGTGGTGAAGTGCGGCTGGCTGTCGCCCGAGACCGCGATAAACAGCACATTCTCGCGGCACGCCGCTTCGATTTTACGGCTGTGGATGATGCCGCGACTGTAGGCCAGCAGGATGATTTTGATGAGCACCGCCGGGTCAAAAGCCGATGCGCCTTCGACGTCATTTTTGTAGCGCGCATGGAAGGCGGAAAGATCAAGCTCATGATCGACCAGGTGGCATAACGCGTATTCAAAACTGCCCGGAACAACTTGCCGGTCGAAGTCAACCGGCAGCAGTTTTAAGCCTTTGTGTATCGGTTTGAA
>JANONT010000232.1:0-2627 GCA_031420955.1 Candidatus Nitrotoga sp.
TGAAAGCATGTTGTGCGCCGGGATAAACTACCACGCGGTAGTTGGCTTGGGCATGCTCCATTTCTTTCTTGAAGGCGGCGACTGAATCCGCCCCTATCATGGGATCCGCCTCGCCTGAAAATGAAATAATCCGCGCTTTTACTTTGCCAGGCTCAGCAGGATTGCTGGTGCCCAGTGAGCCGTGAAAACTTGCCACGCCTTTTAAGTATTGCCCCATGCGCGCCATGTTCAGCACGATGCTGCCGCCGAAGCAATAGCCGATCGCCGCCAGTTGCGTGCCATCCACGGTTTTGTGTTCGCGCAATAATTTCATGCCCGCTTCAAAGCGTCCCTTGGCCATACCCATATTTTTGCTGACCTCGGTGGCAAATTTTCCTGCGTCATCGGGATGATGGGCTTGCTTGCCGTCGCCATACATATCTACAGCCAGCGCGGTGTAACCCTGCTCGGCCAACATCCGCGCCCGTTTGCGCGCGTATTCGTTGTGTCCCCACCACTCGTGTACCACCAACACCGCCGGACGCTTGCCCTTGAAAACATCGTCGTAAACGATATAACCTTTGAGCGTTACGCCCCCGGCCTGGTAGTCCACCTCGTTGCCTTGCAGTGCCGCGTGTGCTGCTGTACTGCCCAAGCACATTGCTAATATCAACAGAAATTTTTTCATGATCGCTCCCCTGTCTATAAGATTATTCACCAGAAAAATTATTCACCAAAAACATTATTCACCAGGAAAAAGCTGCGCCATTTTCGCGCGCTACACCCACAAAAAACCAGCCAGATAAGTCGCACTGATTTTTACGCATCCTACGTGACTGTGCCGACATTTTCAATTTGGCATGATTACCACGCTTAGGTATTGAGCAAAAAAATTGGCGGGTAAATTTTTTGATGCAAGCAATGGAATTTATGCGTCCACAGGTTGCGATACGGGAGTATTTCAATACGAGGGGTTGCTATTCCGCCCTCGTAGCAAGCCGCTTAATTTCTGGTGAGAGGGCTTGAATAGCCTGAAAGTGGGTGAGAAAAATTTGGCCGCTGAGGTCGTGCAAAAAGTCGGTTTGTTGCAGCTTATCCATCACCGGGCCTTTTACTTCGCTGAGATGAAGCGCGATACCCGCATCGGATAATCGCTGGTTGATGGCTTCTAAACTTTCCAGCGCGCTGGCATCCACGTCGTTAATGGCCGAGCATTGCAGCACGAGGTGTTGCAATTGCGGATGCGTGGCGACGGCCTCGTTGACGCTGTCTTCTAGGCTACGCACGTTGGCAAAATACAGGCTGCCATCCACGCGCAAGCTCACTAAGCGCGGGCTAACCAGCACTTCGTGACGCAAGACATTTCTGAAGTGTTCGGTACCCGGCACCATGCCGACAGTGGCGATGTGCGGGCGGCTGGTGCGATAAAGATAGAGCGCGAGTGAGACGCTGATGCCAACGAGCAAGCCGATTTCTACGCCTATTATTAATGTCACAAGCAAGGTAATGATAGCTGCGGCGAAATCACTTTTGGAGTAACGCCAAGTTTTTTTCAAGATGCTGAAATCAACCAGTGACAGCACCGCGATGATGATGGTCGCAGATAAAGTGGCTTGCGGCAGGTAGTACAACATAGGGGTGAGCAATAGTGCGGCGAGTGCGATGCCGATGGCGGTAAAAAAACCTGCGGCTGGCGTACGCGCACCTGCGTCAAAATTTACCACCGAGCGCGCAAAGCCGCCCGTGACGGGGAATCCGCCAGTGAACGAGGCGGAGAGATTGCTCGCACCGAGTGCGACTAATTCTTGGTCAGGCTCTATGCGTTGGCGTTTTTTTGCGGCCAAAGTTTGTGCCACGGATATAGATTCGACGAATCCCACAATGCTGATGAGCAGGGCGGGTAGGGCGAGTTCTTTCCACAAAGATAAATCCCACAGCGGCATGCTGAATGGTGGCAGTCCCTGCGGAATGCTGCCAACAATTTTGAGTCCTTGCGTCTGCCACTGAAAAATGTAAGTTAAGAATATAGTTGCTACGATGGCGATCACGGGACATACACGAGCTAAGGTGCTGGCGGCTTTGGGCGATATGCCTAAGCGCGTGAGTAGGGGCTGAAGCCCTATTCTGATAGACAATAAAAAAATTAAAGCGAGTGTGCCGACGGTGAATGTTAAGGCATGGATATGCGGAATGTGTTGCGCGAGTGAGGCCGTAAGTGTGAAGAAATTATCGCCATTGGCCGACACGCCCATGAGTATTTTTAATTGCCCTGCCGCGATTAATAATCCGGCTGCGGAAATGAATCCGGAGATGACGGGGTGGCTTAAGAAATTGGCAAAAAATCCTAAACGGAAAATACCCATGATGAATAGCATCGCACCGGACAAAAAAGCTAAGGTGACCGCAATCGACCAATACGCTTGCGATCCGGCGACAGCATGGTCGCCGATGGCGGTGGCGGTCATAAGCGAAACGACGGCCACGGGCCCCACCGCCAACACGCGGCTACTGCCGAAGAGGGCATATAAAACGAGCGGCGCGATGCTGGCGTATAAACCCGCTTCTGGGGGAAGACCCGCCAACATGGCGTAGGCCAAGCTCTGCGGGATGAGCATAAGGGTGACGATGATTGCCGCCAGCAGGTCGCC
>JANONT010000233.1:0-6984 GCA_031420955.1 Candidatus Nitrotoga sp.
GACCACTTCGCCGCCCTCTACAGGCAAAGCGGGCAGTTGCATCGCCCATAATTCCTTGTCGTGATCGATGTCATTGCCGCGCGCGTCTTCGCTCAGCACAGCGCGCGACCAATCAATGCCGGCAATGCCCAGCCGCCGTACTTGCGCGTGATCAAACTGGCTCTCCACTTGGCGTTGCCACAGGCTCTGTTGCTCAGTCATAAATGCCGCCAGCGAGGTCGCCAGCGCGACGATCAACAGCACCATGATGATGGCCGCGCCTTTTTGTTGAATTCGCTTCATTGCAGCGCGAACACGCGGGTAATTTTTTCACCGCTGACTAAGGTGAGTTGGACTTCTAATGCAACGGGAATTTTGTCCACCGTACTGGGTGCAGGCAGCCACTGCTCGTGCCAAATTCGGTTGCCATCTAAATGCCGCAGGCGAAAATCTTGCACACCTTCCAGCAGAGGATAAATGATGGGCAGAGTGTTGGGAGCTTGGTCGGGAAACGGCCAGCGAAATAATGAAATTGTATTGTTTTGCAAGCGATAGCCTATGCGTTGTGGCGCGGCCAGCGCGGCATCGGCCATGCTGGCGCGGGTAAAAGTCAGGTGCGCTTCATGTTCCAACGCCACCGTGCGGCCCAACCATTCCGCTTGGTGAAATCCATCTGACCCGCGCACCGGGCGGCTCACCACTTGCGCCACATCTTGCTCCAGTCGCGAAAAAAAATAGGATAAATGTTGCCACTTGCGCGTTTCTTGCGCGATGCGATCACGCGTGTGTAGCACAGTGTTCAACCCGCTGTAACCCGCGATGGCAATGAGTACCAGCACGACTAGCGCGACCAACAATTCGATTAGCGTGAATCCTCGCAGGAAACGCTGATTCAGATGATGATGCCGCTTGCCGTTCGTCCTGAGCTTGTCGAAGGGTTGGCTCAGTGCTGTCTGAATTAAGGCAATATTGGACAAGTTGTCATTCCCGCGCAGGCGGGAATCCAGATGCTTAATTTGACTGGATTCCCGCCTGATAGAACAACTAGCCATTCGACTAAGCTGGCAAAATACGCCAGCCAAGTCGCTGATTATGCGCGGGAATGACAAAACTTGTTTCCTTAACATTTTACCAATGCGCTGTTTCATCATTAACGCCGCTTCTGTGCCACCAAAAACCCCGTTAATTTGCGTAGCACATGCTCTGGGTCTTCTGCGGTAAACACGCTCACCTCTATGCGGCGAAAAGCTGGGTTGGGCGTGACGGTAATTTCCTCGCGCCACTGCAACACAATGCCCGCTTGCGTGTCCTCACCTTTTTGCGTGCCCACGGCCAGCCAATCGCCCTGTGCGGTGTGCAGTGCCAGACGATTTTGCGCGACCCAATCGGCCAGCAAACGAATGCGTAAATCTTCGGTGTGGCGGGTCTCAGCACCCGCCACGCGCAACACGGCAGATAGGGCAATCGCGAGAATCGCCAGCGCGACTAAACTCTCTAGCAAAGTAAAGCCGCATTGCAATATGTCGCGCTTATTTTTAAGCCGAGGCGGGCAAAATTTTGCGGGATTATGTGTGTGTGTGTTGGGCATAAAAATTTTTGAAACGTTGATTAAATTGGCGAGCGGGATGAAGTGCAAGGCGCACGGCACACAGAAACCGGAGTGTACGTGTGGTACATGGGGATTTCGAGTACCGAGCAACGCAGCGTGCGAATGGGTGGCTGCATAGCAGCCGGGAACCCATCGGCTCACCCCTTGCGGGTGAATTCGCCCGCGTAGTCATTTCATCAGCGTTTCCTTAGGGAGCGTCACTCATCTGCACCGAAACCGTCCCCGTACTATGCCCGACTACATTGGCTCTGGCGTGGCCGCTGGCGAGTTGAATCTGAAACGGCAGGGTAAATGCGTGCGCGCTCAGCACCAAATATTCGCCCGCTGGGAGCTGCTGCTCTTCCACGCGAACCCCGGCCACACGCACCCCTTCACTCAAAGTGCGGGCGCGAAAAACGCGGTCATCTTCAATGCGTATCCATTCGGAGTATTCGTTTTTTTGCCAGAAGCGATAGCCGTTTTTTACATCCGTATTATTGCCATCGGCGTTATTATTTCCCACTGTCCATGCCAGCGAACGCCCATTCGCTCGCGCTTCCAGCCCCGCATTTTCCAGTAACAACGCCAGTCGCTGCGCTTCTTCACGCAGGATGGCGCGCTCGTCCGGCAACAGTTGCACCACCACCATGCTCAAGGCAATGCCCATCACCACCAGCACCACCAGCAGCTCAATCAGCGTAAAACCGTTCTTATTATTGTGAGTCAGGATAGGGATGGGCATGTTGATTTTCCTGAAAAGGCGATCACTTTCGGGGGCATTCCCCCAGTCTTTTTTACTGTGCCAGGAATCGCTCAAGGGATGCAGCGCAAGGCGAATCTCCCCGTAAAGAGGAGGCCGGCGGCAGTGCCGCCACCCTCCCGCTCTTGGCGAGGAAGCGGAGTTGACTCAGATGTCTGCCGCTACGCGACCCCGCATTCCGAGCTCAGATTTAACATTGCCAAAACTAAACGCGTGGCTCGCCCTTAGGTGATTTAATGGCGCAGTAAAATCATAGTTCCCATGAACCGATGTCCGCATCATTCCCCTCGCCGCCCGGCGCACCATCCGCGCCCAAACTCATCACATCAATTTCGCCATGCAGCCCCGGTTGCAGATATTGGTACGGCTGCCCCCACGGGTCATTCGGCAAGCGTTCTAGATAACCATTCCCCTTCCAATTGGATGGCGCGGGCGCAATGCTCGGACGCTGCACCAAGGCTTGCAAACCCTGCTCGGTGGTGGGGTAACGCAAATTATCCAAGCGATACATTTTAAGAGCCTGCACGATGGAAGCGATGCCCTGCTTGGCCGCCACAATGCGCGCTTCATCTGGCCGCCCCATTATTTTGGGCACGATATACGCGGCTAACACGCCGAGAATAACCACGACGATCATCACCTCGATGAGGGTAAAGCCGCGCTGTTTGTCGGGTATCGGTGTGTCGGTAAAAGTAGAAATGGCAGACATGTTTTTAGTTATTCCAATTAAGTTAAATGCAATTAAGAAATGTTTTGTTTTAAGAAGCACCCCCTCAGATAATTTAAGCTCAAGAAGTTAAGGAAACGCTGATTTAATGGCTATGCGGGCGAATTACTGCGTTGTGCGGTGCTCGTAATCCTCGTGTATACCGCATACACTGCGGTTCCTGCGCTCCGTACGCCTTGCACTTCATCCCGCTCGCCGATTAAATCAGCGTTTCCTTAAGTATAGCTAGCGTAAGCTCATCAACCCTAAATTCGTCTTAGATGTGAACATGTTTATAATGTTGAATTATCTAGATAGGCTGTTTTTAAGTCAAACTAAGTAAACGCTGGGCAAAAAACCATTGAGGCAACCCATTGCTGTTCACCATAACATTCCCAGCCGCAAATTAATGCCATAATTTTTGGTCTCGCTGGCGGGTTCGTGAATCGTTACATTGCCTGTCGTCACACTGGGGCTGCGGTGCAAATACCAATACTCCAAGAATGGTTCGGCGGTAAATGACATATTATTTGCAAGCATCCGGCGTGCAGTTAGCAACGCCCGCCAGCCTGTCCGGCTCACGGGATAAACACGCGACGGCGGCGCATTAAAGTTACCTTTGAAATCTATATCCATCCTGGGTTGTATGGGTTTTATCATGCCAATATCAAAAATTAAATGCGATGCCTCTCGCTGATAAGCCATCACTTTTGCGCCTGCCCATGCGTATTTCCAGTGGTAGTATTCATACAGCCTGCCCACGCTGGAGGTAGCTGCAATATCGCGCTCCCAGCCGCGCACACCCATTCCGACATAAGGCATTATTGTTGGTTGCGTGCCTAGCCACCAGCCAGCGCGCAGTGCTATATCGCTAACCGTTTCATGTGTGCGCGTGAAGTGTGGTGTGCCCAGATTGGTTTGTCCTGCATAGCTCACCCAGCCCTGATGGTAGTTGCCCCTAGTTTCTATTTCAAGTGCAGAGATATTTTTTATCAAGCTGAAATTGATGCCATTTAGATCGCCACGCTCTGTGTCCAACAATCTGGCTTGGTCATCAAATTCAGCATAATGAAAACGGGTAACAGCAACCCCTACTTCTGCTGAAAAAGTAGTTGCAAATTCTGTTGCCATGACGGAAATAGGTAGCGGTGCAAGCAGAAAAAAAACGCCGCAAAGCGCGGCGTTCTTTTTTAATGCGGGCAAACTTTGAATCACAGCTCAGCCCAAGTTGTATTCGCCAGAGATGCAACAGGCATTGAGCCCGCACCATCTGGATCAACTGTCATGCCAACATTAACTCCATCGGCTTGTGCGGTGAGGGTAACGATGCTACCCCCAGCACCTGTCACAGTTAATACGCCCGACAATGGATCGCCCGTCGTCGGATGTAAAACAAGTAAATTAGGTGTTGCAATGGTGACACGGCCATCTTTATCATCAAAAATTAAATCGAGTAGGATGTAGTCCTGCCCCCCCTCTGTCCCGAAGACCATCGAATAATTTCGCAAATCTGCTGCCCCATCTATGCTGCTGTCAGATTGTAATAGCGTGCCCGTTAATTGAAACTGGGTAAACGTGGCTCCAGTCAAAAATGCTATGTTCGCATCGCCATTCATGGTAAAGGTTTCTAGACCATCCTGGCTAACGAGGTTGGAAAAAGTTGCACTAAAAACAACAATTTCTGGGTCGGCGTCTGTTCCTGCGCCTGTGATGTCAACAATCTTAACGCTCGTCACACCGTTAGTGGTTACGCCAACATCGACACAATTGGTATCCGTAATGGTGATGGTATCGCCTATAGATACAACATTACTATTATCAGCATCAATGTAAGTTTCTCTGGAGGTGCCGCCACCCGCACAATTATTTGTTACTGCGGCAATTACCCCAGTAGGCGCGGATACCATTTTTGCGATGCGAACGCGCTCCAGCGTAGTGGCTACATGCTCTTTCAAAATGTGCCTGCGTGGCGCGGTTGTATCAACCACAACCCCAACCGCAGAACCTTTTGCTGAAGTACTACCCGACCCATAACCGCCCGCAGCCGCAGCTTTGGCATTGGCTGTGGTAATCGCTATAGGCGTTGTCGAGATTGCGCCGCGTGCTGCTGCTGCTGGAGTACTCCCCCCCCGCAACCGGCTATTGATAAACTTAATCCCACGGCAATGGCTGATAACTGAATTTTTTGCATAGTATTCTCCAAATTTCTTTTTAAAGTTAGAAGGAACAACATTTTTTGCATTTAGTATTTTTGCATTTAGTAACAGATACGGTTTAGGTGTTACATCATAAAGAGCCTAAAAGATTGACTCTATGCGGCACGAAACTTATTTGATTGAGCGGGGATGAACAATCAACGAATGTCCCGTGAAAAAACAGACTCTTTGAAAACCACACGGGTGCAGTGTAATCTACAAATTGCACGATTGTCATTCCATAAATGGGGGATACGGTAGTAAAAAATAGGAAAACTCGCTTTGCCATAAAATTTGGGTAAATTCACAACCAACCCTTGCAAATAATGAGTTGTGTATACTTCGGCTCTGGAAAACAAGGGAGTGGCTATGCGTTGGGGGCGAGCGACACATTTTTTAGCGACGGGCACTAATTCGCAAGAGCAGGGGAAGGCTTCGCCAGTCACGGTGGTGATCTATGGCGTGGGCATATTACTGGTGGGAATGTTGTTGGCGCGTTGGATTTGGATTGTGTTCGCGCCGCAGAGTGCCGCGCTGAATTGGGCTGCCGAGCCTGCGCCAGTGTCAGAGACGGCGCGTTTGTTTGGTGTGGCGGCGGCGACCATTGCGGTGGGTGAGAGCACGACGCTACCGGATGTGCAGTTAGTGGGCGTGTTTGCGGCCAGCCACGGCAAGCCAGGGTTCGCGATTTTGAAGCTGGATAATAAGCGTCAACTGGGTGTGGCGGTGGGGGAGAGTGTGGTGGCGGGTACGATTTTAAAAGAAGTCCACGCTGATTATGTGTTGCTGGAGCGTGCTGGGTTGCAGCATAAAGTAAATTTGGAAGTGAAATATTCGGGCGATAAAACGGCGGCTAAACTGGCTTCGTCGATGGGAGCAATACCGACTGTGCAAGAGACGCAAGCGCATCAAGCCGCATTGCGCGCAGCGCAGGAGGCGCGTCTTAGTCTGCAGGGGATGCCTGCGGCACCTAAGGCTCAAAATAAGCCCCAGTTTCAAAATAATTCCGGTTCGCAAAACAAATCCGGTTCGCAAAACAACTCCGGTTCGCAAAATAATCGTGCAGAAAGTCGTGCTGGCTTGCGGTCAGAGCATAGAAGGGGTCAGCAGGATATGATAAATTCCGAGATAAACCCTAGTGCAACCGATCAGCGTGGAGTGAATCTTGGTCTACCTTAAAAATAATAGGCTGTTAACCATGCGCCAAAAAATAATTTATCGGGTGTCAGGCGTGATGCGACGTACTTTGAATGTGGGGCTCATGCGGGCTTTTATTTGTGGTGCGTTGTGCTTGGCTTTGGCGAATATCCCTGCGATCAGCATGGCTGCTGCGGATGAGAAGGTCTCGCTGAATTTTGTAAACGCTGATATTGAAGAGGTGGTGCGTGCCGTATCGCATATCGCAGGGCGTAATTTTTTGGTTGATCCGCGCGTAAAAGGCACGATTAATATTGTGTCATCGACCCCCATTCCCGCGCATTTGGCGTATGACATTTTGTTGTCAGCCCTTCGCTTGCAGGGCTTTGCGGCGGTGGAGTCGGGCGGCATCACCAAGATCATGCCAGAGGCGGAAGCCAAGCTGCATATCACCAGCACAGATGCGCATAGCAGCGGTGATAAATTGGTGACGCGGGTGTATGCCATGAAGCATGAATCAGCCGCGCAAATGGTGCCTATTTTGCGGCCTTTAATTGCGCCGAATAATATTGTCGTCGCGTATCCCAGCGCAAATTTATTGGTGGTGACAGATTACGCG
>JANONT010000234.1:0-4572 GCA_031420955.1 Candidatus Nitrotoga sp.
CCGATAATGCCGTTCAGCGGGGTACGCATTTCATGACTCATGGTGGCCAGAAACTGGCTCTTGGCGGCATTGGCTTGCTCCGCGCGCTGGATGGCTTGGTTTAAGCGTTGTACGAGGCGGATGAGATATAGCGGTACTAAAATTAAAGTCATGAGTAGGCCGATAGAAAGGGTTAGGTGCGATTGCCAGTAAGGGTTGAATGCAATGACAGCAACGAATCCTGCGATACTCAATATTTGCGTAATGATAATTGCGCGAACACCATAGCGAATGCCATTACCCACAAGAACCCAAAGGTATATCCAGAATAGGAGTGCCCCTCCATCTTCGGTGATGAGCATAGTAAAAGATATGGTGCTTGCATCTCCCAACATGGTTAATAGCTGGCGATTAGCTGAAAAACTTGGTTTGACGTATGTGGAAACGGTGATATAGAACGAAAGTAAAAGATAAGATATTAACCAAGTGAGCAGCAGGCCTTGTGTAGCTAAATTCTCATCAAAGTTTAGGAAAAATATATATGAAATAATTGCTGACGTTATAACGACACGCAGCAACGCCTGCTCATGCTCATTGCCCTTGGCTTTCGCCTGCCGCAATAAATTTATCAAACCTTTAGCAATCATGATCTTTGCACCTTTTGTTTGTGCTTCTATATATCACTTAGCCGCGTTTGTGTTGTAGTCGTTGGTTTATTATTAATGAGTACCATCGTCAAGACCCAGCTTAAATTAAACACGACTCGCGGTTTTTATCACTAGCATAGCGGCATTGTGAATTGTTGCTGGGGCAATTTGCAAGGTTTTTTGAGGGGTATTCCGTGGACGATTGTTTTCGGCATATTACCTATTCCGCCACATCACATGAAAGCCCGTTCCGATCCAATTCCTTTTCGAATGTAACCGTGCCAGATTGTTCCCTCCCTCTCCCTTCGGGAGAAGGGTTGGGATGAGGGAGCAAGATTGAGTGACGCTTAAATTAGAATTGGAATAACCTTTGGTTATATGCGACCAACCTAATAATATTTGGTATCAACTTGTGGGTGCGTTAACATGCGCGCTGTTTTTCAGGCATCTGCATCATTCAAAACCCCCGATAGGAGTTGGCGTTAGCATGGAGAGTTCAAAGTTATTACAGGGCGTAAATGGCGCAATGGTCAAAAATCCCACATTGAAATTAGGGTTTGGTTTGCCATTTGCCAGCCTGTACGAACACGCCGGTTTGCGTAATGTAGACGCGCTTTTTTTGGCAGACTTGGCGCAAGCCGAGCCGGAATTATCGCGGCGTTTATCTGCCGCACGCGCCGCACCGGATAGCTTGACGCACCTGCAAGAATCGCAACTGATTATTGAGCTCGCACCCTATCTGGAAGAATTTATCGCACGCTTATTTGGCATTAACGCCGAGGTGCAGGCGTTAGCTGCACGGCATCATGAGTTGGCTCCGCTGTTGCATTGCAAGCGGCATTTTGTGCAGCGTAAAGCATTGCAAAAATTTAAGGCGATAGAGGCCTCCAACTTTGATGCTGCTGCGCTGGAAGCTACGCTGCTAGACTATTTTGGCGATGCGGCATTCAGCGAAATGGATTTTGCGCGACAAGTGAATGCTTGGTTGGAAGCCGAGACCGAGCATGTTGCCGAGCTAGATGTGGCGATGCGTTATGCGGCTTGGGCCGCGCACGCAGACGCAGGAAAAATGCGCTATCGGCACGGGGTATTGTTCAAAGTGCCCGCGAAATTAGATGTTCAGCATCTGGTGCATGTCGTACCCGTGGAAGGTTTGCATTACGCAGCTTACACGCTGGCAAAAAATCATTTGCGGCAGCGTGAGGGCTTCGCTTTAACCGACCAAGGAACCCATTTGGCGGGTGCGCTGGGTGAAGCGAATTATTGTATTTGGTGTCACGAGCAAGGCAAGGATTCTTGCTCGACGGGGATGCGCGAGAAGGCCGTGGCTGCGGCGGATAAAGCCGTGATCCTGCCTGAAAAAATAGCTGTTGAATCCCTGCCTCCGTTCAAGAAAAATCATTTTGGCACGCCGCTGGCAGGTTGCCCCGTGGATGAAAAAATTTCTGAATTTCACAAGGTCAAAGCCTCCGGTTTGGCAATCGGCGCGCTGACGGTGATCGTGGTGGATAACCCGATGTGCGCCGCCACCGGACATCGCATTTGCAACGATTGTATGAAGTCGTGCATCTATCAAAAGCAAGAGCCAGTAAATATTCCGCAAGCCGAAACGCGCTCGTTAAAAGATGTGTTGGAGCTGCCCTGGGGCTTTGAAATTTATAGTTTGTTGACGCGCTGGAATCCGCTCAATATTCGCCGCCCTACGCCACGCGATGCAACAGGCAAGCGCGTGTTGGTGGTGGGTATGGGGCCGGCGGGGTTTACCTTGGCGCATCATTTGATGAATGATGGGCATGTTATTGCGGGTATAGATGGCTTAAAAATTGAGCCGCTTCCACATGAGTTGAGCGGGGTCACCGTGCAAGGTGAGCGTGTGCCATTTGCACCTGTGTACGATGCCAGCAGTTTGAGTGAGCCGCTGCAAGATAGAATTCAAGCGGGTTTCGGCGGTGTGGCGGAATATGGTATCACCGTGCGCTGGGACAAAAACTTCCTCAAAATTATTCGCTTGCTGTTAGAGCGGCGCGCCCAGTTTGCGTTGTTTGGTGGCGTGCGTTTTGGTGGCACGATCACCGCCGATAGTGCGTTCGCACAGGGCTTCGATCACATCGCGTTGGCGGCGGGAGCGGGGCGACCCACGCTGTTAGAGATTCCAAACGGTATGGCCAATGGCGTGCGGACCGCGTCGGATTTTTTGATGGCCTTGCAATTAACAGGCGCGGCCAAAGCCGATTCCATCGCCAACATGCAAGTGCGGTTACCGGTGGTAGTGATCGGCGGCGGCTTGACTGCGGTGGATACAGCAACTGAATCGATGGCTTATTACCCGGGGCAGGTGGAAAAATTTCTGTCGCGTTATGAAACGCTGGCCGCCGAAAAAAGTGAAGCAGTATTGCGGCAATCTTGGACGAAAGATGAAGCCATCGTCGCCGAAGAATTTTTGAGACATGCCCGCGCCATACGTGCTGAGCGCATTGTTGCGGCGAATGAAAAACGTGAGCCGGATTTGATTAAATTGATGCAATCCTGGGGTGGCGTGACCGTGGTGTATCGCAAGCGTTTGGTGGATAGCCCGGCGTATACGCTCAATCATGAAGAGGTCGAAAAAGCGTTGGAGGAAGGCATTTATTTTGCCGAAGGGTTAACGCCACTGCGTGTTGATGTCGATGCCAACCAAGATGCCTGCGCGATGGTGGTGATGCAGCAGGTGATGGATGCCGATGGCATCTGGCAGCGGATGGGCGAACTGTCGATTGCGGCGCGCACTATTTTGGTGGCGGCGGGGACGCAGCCGAACACGGTGTTGTCGCGCGAATTTCCTGAGCAATTCAAGCTGGATGGAAAATATTTTCAAGCGTGTAACGAGCATGGTGAAGTGGTTAAACCAGAACGCGGCAATACCAAGCCTGGCAAGGTGCAGGTGCTGCAATATCGCCATCACGATGGTCGTTTCGTGAGTTTTTTTGGTGACTTGCATCCCTCGTATTTTGGCAATGTGGTGAAGGCGATGGGCAGCGCGAAGCAAGGCTATCCGGTGGTGAGCCGAGTGTTGGCGCAGGTGGCGGCCAACACTCAATTAGCCGGCACGCAACTAAATGATCAACAATTTTTCGCGCAACTGAATCATGATCTGCGCGCCACTGTGCATCAAGTTGTGCGGCTGACTCCGAACATTGTCGAAGTGATCGTGAAAGCCCCTGCTGCTGCGCGCGCATTTTTGCCGGGCCAGTTTTATCGGCTGCAAAATTACGAAACGACCGCCAAGCAATTAAATGGTACGCGCATGGTGATGGAAGGCTTGGCACTGACTGGCGCATGGGTGGATGTTGAGCAAGGTTTGCTCTCGACCATCGTGCTGGAAATGGGTGGCTCGTCGCAATTATGTGACCAGCTTTTGCCGGGCGAACCCGTGGTGTTGATGGGGCCGACCGGCACGCCGACCGAAATTGCAGCGGGCGAAACAGTGCTGCTGGTGGGAGGCGGGCTGGGCAACGCGGTGCTCTTTTCCATCGGTCGCGCTTTCCGTGCGGCAGGCTCTAAAGTATTGTATTTTGCGGGCTATAAAAAATTGGTTGATCGCTACAAAGTGGCGGATATTGAAGCGGCCGCCGATGTGGTGGTGTGGTGCTGCGACGAGGCACCCGGCTTTGTGCCGACGCGCGCACAAGATCGCACTTTTGTCGGCAACATCGTGCAGGCGATTAAGGCGTATGCCAGCGGCGCGCTCGGTGCGCCTGCGATTGCGGTGAACGAGGTGGATCGCCTCATCGTCATCGGCTCGGATCGTATGATGGCGGCAGTGGCGGCGGCGCGGCATCATGAATTGAAGCCGTATATGAAGGCGGGGCATCATGCGTTTGCGTCGATCAACTCGCCCATGCAGTGCATGATGAAAGAGATTTGCGGGCAGTGCATTCAAGAGCACGTCGATCCGGTCAGCGGGAAA
>JANONT010000235.1:0-6188 GCA_031420955.1 Candidatus Nitrotoga sp.
GCGCGTGCAGCATCGACAAAGCCCCGCGCAAATTAGAGCGCGCCTCAGACCATACGCCAGTGGTGGCAGAGATTGCCTGAATATCAAGACTATCTCTAAGTGTGCGGCCAACGGCACACGCATTTCGCATTAACTCCCCAACACTTTCGTCACTGCCGCGCTTACTTTGAGCGGATCAAACGGTTTGACGATAAACCCCACAATACCTTGTTGCGTTGCACCCACCACCGTTTCGCGATGAGCGTTGCCGGTAATCATCATCACCTTGGCAGATGCGTTCTTTTGGCGGATGGCGCGCAGCGCATCTAGGCCATTCATGATCGGCATGTCTACATCCAAACAAATTAAATCGGGTTGATGTTGTGCCGCCAACTCGACTGCTTGCGCGCCGTTATGCGCTTGCGACAGCACATTAATATTGAGTCTGGATAAAATGGCCGTGAGCAGCTCGCGCATGGTTTTGCTATCGTCGGCGATAAGGGCAGTTTTTTGTTCGGCCAATTTATTTGGGTTTTCCAATGTGTTGGTGGGGGCGAGATGCTGCGGTTGATGCGCCAAAAAATGGCGTGCTTGAACGATGTCTTGTACCACTCGCAACACTTGGACTTGCGAAAAAGGTTTGGTAATAAAGCCCGCCGCACCCGCTTGATCGGCAGCACTTTGCAACTGTGGGTCTTGCTCTTCAGAGAGAATTACCACTGGAATATGCGGGTGGACTGCGACGACAGATTGAAGCAACGCTAGCCCGTTTACCCCCGGCAATTGGTAAGCCAAGCAAATAATTTGTGGTCGTAGGCGGTCGATGGCGTCTAATAATCTTTTCCCGTCTGGTAGTTGCCCTGCCACTTCGATGTTGGCTGAGTGCAGCAGATTGCTGAGGGTTGCTCGCATGAGTGCGGAGCTATCCACAATAATCGCCCTGACTGTCGCTGTAGTACTCATGTCTGATGCCCAACGGAGTAAGTGCCTAGCTTCTAGCGGCCAGGTTACGTTTTAATATTACGGCTGACAGGGAGAATTCTTTAGGGCACCTCTAAAAATTCAAATTGCTAAGCCAGACAAGGCGCGAATAAAAAATTGCGACGACGCATATGTTTGATATGTTAGAAGTAATTTTTTATGAGCAACACAGTATGGCAACGGAAGTTGGATTTTTAGAGATGCCCTTTAGTTTTTATGATGGAATAAATTGATAGCCAGTGACTATCGGCCTCTGCCCCCCGAACGATGCAAGGCGGGCACTGCGCCCGCAGGCTTTCTAATAGCGGGTTTGCCGCTGGGTGGTTTTACGGCGGGCGGTTTTGCGCCAGGTTGGCTCGCTCTATTTCCCGCCGCGCGCGGCTCGGCATGTTGCCTGCCGCGTTGCCCGGCTTGGCTGCTGCGACCATTGATAATCGGCTCCGCTTTAATGCTGGGGTCAGGGGTATAGCCCGTGATAATTTCGCTGGGGATGTCGCGTTTGATGAGCCGCTCAATCGCCGTCAGTAATTTCAATTCATCCACACACACCAGCGATACCGCGTCGCCCGTGGCTCCGGCACGGCCTGTGCGGCCGATGCGATGCACGTAATCTTCGGCGACGTTCGGCAACTCAAAATTTACAACATGCGGCAAGTCGCTAATGTCGATGCCGCGTGCGGCGATGTCGGTGGCCACCAGCACTTGCAGGTCGCCGGTTTTAAATTCGGCTAGGGCGCGGGTGCGCGCCGACTGGCTTTTATTGCCGTGTATCGCCAGCGAAGTGATGCCTTCTTTGTTGAGAAATTCGGCTAATTTATTTGCGCCATGTTTGGTGCGCGTAAACACCAGCACTTGCGACCAATTATGTTGCTTGATGAGATGCGCCAGCAGTTGCGGTTTGCGCGCGCGGTCTACCGGATGCACCATGTGGCTCACGCTCTCGGCGGTGGCGTTGCGCCGCGCCACTTCGATCATGGCCGGATTGTTCAACAGCGTGTCGGCCAGCAGTTTAATCTCATCCGAAAACGTGGCGGAGAATAATAAGTTTTGTCGCGTCTTGGGCAGCAGTGCGAGTATCTTTTTAATGTCGCGAATAAAGCCCATGTCCAACATGCGGTCGGCTTCGTCCAGCACTAAAATTTCCACTTTGGAAATGTCCACCGTTTTTTGTTGCACGTGATCGAGCAGCCGACCCGGTGTTGCTACCAGAATATCCACGTGGCTTTTCAGGCGAGTGATTTGCGGATTGATATTGACACCACCTATCATGATCATGGATTGCAGCTTCAAATATTTTCCATAATCACGCACGCTCTCTTCGACCTGCACCGCCAGCTCGCGCGTGGGAACCAGCACCAGCGCACGTATGGGCGCACGGCTGGCAGTCGGTGCTGTAGCCATTTGCTGCGATAGCCTATGTAAAATCGGCAGCGTAAAGCCCGCCGTTTTGCCTGTGCCAGTCTGTGCGCCGGCCAGCAAATCTCCGCCAGAAAGGACGGCGGGAATGGCTTGTGCTTGAATGGGCGTGGGCGTGGTGTATCCGCGCTCTGTGACCGCGCGCAAAATATCGTCGGATAAACAGAGTGTGTAAAATGAAGGGGCTGCTATGGGTGAAGAGGGTGTGGTCATGATATTTTTTGATTCCAAAATAAGAACGGGCAGATGAAGCTAGATTGAGTGTGATTCGATTGGTGTGTTGCTTAGCCAAAGATTCGGCCTAAAGATTCGGCTGTGGCCGAGTGGGACTGAAAGCGCGCTCATGCTACACCAGTCGGGTGTTGGGCGCGCCATTATTTAATCGCTGTTATTTAACCTAAAGAGTCTATGGCAAAGCTTAAAAATAAAAATTACCCATGAGGCCCACATGGTTGCCGCTCACTGTGCCAACAAAACCTTGGGCTTTATATTTTTCGCTGACATTACGCAGCTTGAGACCGAACTGCTTCCCGATCAACCACTCGCCTTCGATGACTAAGCCGATGGCGCTGTCAAACGATTGATTGATATTGAGGGGCGGCACACCACCTGACGCAGTCAATTTAGGGCTGTTCACAAAACGTGTGCCCGCACCCAATCGAACCGCATCATGCACATGAAAATAGCCCATCAATTCTAAGGGCACGCGGCTAAATGAAGCTTCCCCATTTTGGGCTTTAATGCTGTCATCGTGGTATCCCAGCGTGGCTTGCAGAGAGACATTTTCATTTAAACGATATTCAGCTCCAGCATAAATCATATAGCCCCCACCCGCTTCGACTGTATCCGTTGAGCCATCTGTGTAGCGTGCCGAAACTAAATTATCGCCACCAAAAGTTAAGCCAAATCCCACCAAAAAACGCAGTGGGTTCAGATTATCAACTGCCTCTGCAACCGCTTGGGGTTGATCGCCGAGTGGAGCTTCCGATAAATTAATCGCGGGTAATTGTGTGGGTGCGGCGTGTGCCGAAGCGATACTCAGCGGGATTAAAAAAATGGTGAATAAAAAAATGGTAGCGATTTTATTTTTCATTTGCGGCCTTTCCTGAGTTGGTTACATAGAGTTTATTACGGTGAATGCGTATCTTATTCCTTGTTGCAGATGGCAGTATAGACAGCAGGGCGCAGCCTGTCAGCCGCTGAATTTCAAGGGTGCTTCTAAAAATTCAAATTGCTAAGCCAGACAAGGCGCGAACAAAAAATGATAACGACGCATATGTTTGATATGTGAGGAATTATTTTTTGCGAGCAACACAGTATGGCGACGGAAGTTGTATTTTTAGAGGCACCCTTAAACCGCTTGTCCCGCCGCAAAGCCAGACGACCACGCCCATTGAAAATTAAATCCGCCCAGATGTCCGGTGACATCGACTACTTCACCAATGAAATACAGCCCTTTTACCGTACTGGATTCCATCGTTTTAGATGAAAGGTTGCGTGTATTCACACCGCCCAAAGTAACTTCCGCCTTGTTATATCCCAGCGTGCCAGAGGGTTTGACTGACCAATTTTCCAACGCTGCGATGGCGGCGGCATAGACCTTGTCGGTGAATTCATTGCAAGGTTTGTTCAAGTCATGCGCGGCACACCATGCTTGGGCAAATCGCTTGGGCAAAATTTCCGCCAGCACATTATTAAATTGCATTTTAGAGTGACGCTGCTCGTGCAGCCAAGCGGCCTGTTTTGCATCCGGTAATAATTTGATGTGGATGGGGCTTTTTGGCGAACCATTTTGCCAATACGATGAAATCTGCAAAATAGCCGGGCCAGATAAACCGCGATGCGTAAGCAGCACCGCCTCGCGAAAGATGCCACCATTACAACTGACCTCAGCATCCAGCGATAGCCCAGAGAGATCGCCGTATTGTTCCAAAGCCGCCACATCAAAACTCAGCGGGACAAGCGCGGGTCGCGGCGGCACCATGCTTAAACCGAACTGTTCCGCCACTTTATAACCAAACGGCGTCGCGCCAATTTTGGGCACAGACAAACCGCCCGTCGCGATGATTAAATTATGCGCGGTGACCGTGCCTTGCTCGGTATGCACGGTATAGCTATCGGCAACACGCTCGATACCAGTCACCGCGCACGGCATTTTCCATTGCACATGGCCGCGATCACATTCAATTTTTAGCATCTGAATAATATCGGTCGCGCTGTTGTCACAAAAAAGTTGCCCCAAGGTTTTTTCGTGATAGTTGATTTGGTGCTGCTCCACCAGCTTTATGAAATCTTGCGGCGTATAACGCGCCAAGGCCGAGCGACAAAAATGGGGATTCTGCGAAATAAAATTTTCTGGCTTGGTGTGAATGTTGGTGAAATTACACCGTCCACCGCCGGAGATACGAATCTTCTCGCCCAGTTTGGAGTAATGGTCAATCAACAACACCCGCCGTCCACGCTGTCCCGCGACACCGGCGGCCATCATGCCCGCCGCACCTGCGCCGATAATGATTACGTCAAAGTGCGAGGTCATTGAGGGAGTGAGCGCACAGCTTGCGGCGTATTTGCGGGCATTGGAGTCAGTGATTGTGGGTTAGTCATGTGGCGTGCTTGCTGTGAAGAATGGATGGAGTGGGTGAAAGTGCATGAAGAGAGATTCATTATAGAGAGATTAATTATAAAGCCTCGGATGGCCTATGATAGTGCTACGTAAAGGCCAAATGAAATAAATGCCACTGAAATTGCACGGGATATCTGCTCACCGCTTAAAACCAAACACAGCAAGCCGGAGCTGGTGTACGGAATGCGGACTGGCACGCATGATGTGGATGTGCCGGATGTGAATTACAAGGAGTTGGAAATGCCTGCCGTGATGCGAAATGGCCGCCACCGCGAAGCGGTCGAAGCGATGAAACAATCGGGCGTGGAGATGCTGGATATTCCCTCGTTTTTGCGTAAACAGGCGGATTAAAGAGCAAACACAGGCAACAGTGGCAGGTATGTGAAATGCTTGCTACAAAGCTTATCGACACTTTATGTGCGATGAATACCTCTGGCTGAAATAATCAAACAGCAATCCATCTATTAAGGAACCTCTGATTAAGTCCGCCATGCGCCACATTGCTGACAAAAACGGGATGATCGCAAGGCGCGCGACGCAGGTCGTAGTGATGCTACGAAGCCCGTGCGCGCAACACCGCGAGCACCTGTTTTTGCCGCAACCCTCAAGGGCACGGGCAGGGCGGGCGGTCTGCTGCGTCAGACTCCTGGCGCAGGGAACAACCATTCGCGTTGTCGCCTTCCTTGCATCCCATCCCGCCAGGCCGAGTGCGTGACCATGTGGGACTTAATCAGAGGTTCCCTAGATGATTTCTATCAGATGGGCAGATTGTTATTTCATCTGCCCGCTCTCTGTAAACCCGCGTGGGTGCAATCGCAGGTCATGACTTGGGCATGCCCCCGGTTCGCCGTTTATACAATAAACAGAAAATTGTCCATTACGATTTGGCTGGCGGTATGCGAAATACGCAGGTGGTCGATGGATTCCCAGTTCACGTCGACAAGAACAGGGCTTGTGGTATTTATACCAACCGTCGTTGAACCGACGAGGTTACCATTGTTGAATCCGCTCACGGTTGCGGACTGGTTACTCCATGCGGCTGTGAGATAAACCTGATCGAAGATAAAATCAGATCCATCGCTTCGTCTAATGTCGATTGGATTGTAAGCAAAAGGATCGAAGGCTGCCATCACGCCAGAACCGATGCTTCCGTTTTGGTAGCCAGTTCCTGGGAGGAACGTTTCGTTTA
>JANONT010000236.1:0-3049 GCA_031420955.1 Candidatus Nitrotoga sp.
CAAACATATGTGTCGTCGCAATTTTTTGTTCGCGCCTTGTCTAGCTTATAACCAGCCACTTGGCGGCCGTTAACCAGCGGCTTATGTCACCGTACTTTGGTGACTTAGCCGAATGGCTATGCAAAGCCTTTTGGCGGCCTAGTGGAATGGCTATAACCAATGACTTGCCCAGCGTCTTTTGCTGGGTTAGTCAGATGGCTAGTAGTTATATCAGTTGTTTCACCAGTAATTTTAATTTTTAGAGATGCCCTGTAAACGTTTATCTGAATTGCCATCATCCCTATGAAAAAATACATATCACTAATCATACGCTTGCGCTGGGTAATCATTGTTTTAACCCTACTCATCACAGCACTCGCCATTCATCAAGCGCGCAATCTTCGCATCATCATTGACCCGAACACCATGCTGCCGCAGTCCCACCCTTACGTGGAGACGGCTAATCGCGTGGAGAAATTATTCGGCACCAAGGACATTGTAATTATCGGCATTACGCCTAAAACGGGCGATGTGTATCAGCCAGATGTGTTACGCAAGGTTCAGCAAGTCACCGCCGCGCTGGCGCAATCCCCCGGTGTGGTGAAAGAAAATCTACTGAGCCTGACGGCGCGGCGCGCCAAAAATATTATCGGCACAACGGAGGGGATGGAAGTGCGCCCGCTGGTGACCATCATCCCCGAAACGCCGCAGCAAATGGCCGCGCTCAAGCAGGCTTTGCACAATAATCCGGCCTATCTGAATTCCATTATTTCGTTAGACGAGCGCACGGCGGTCATTGTGGTGTCGTTTAAAAACGGCAAAGGCGGTTTTCGCGGCATGATGGACACCACCAATAAAGCGGTCGATCAAATACGCGATGACACGGTGGATATTGCTATCGGTGGCTTGCCCAGTTTTTTATCGCGTATTGAAATTTATTCTGAGCGCATGGGGATTCTATTGCCGCTGGCGATTTTACTGGTAGGCTTAATTTTGTTTGAAGCATTCCGCTCGTTTCAAGGCATGATTCTGCCGCTGGTTACCGCGATATTGGCGGTAGCGTGGGGCGTAGGCGTGATGGGCGCGGCGGGTGTGCCGATGGACGTGTTTAACGCCACCACGCCGATATTGATACTCGCCGTGGCGGCGGGCCATGCCGTGCAATTATTAAAACGCTATTACGAAGAGTATTACCGCATTTTAGATCTCAACAAAACGACCCCGGGCGAAGCTAACCGTTTAGCGGTAATTGAATCCTTAGCCAAATCCGGCCCGGTCATGATGGTGGCCGGCATGGTTGCGGCTCTGGGATTTTTCTCGCTGATGGTGTTTGAAATTACCACGGTGCGCACCTTCGGCATTTTTACGGGCATGGGCATACTCGCCGCGCTGACTTTAGAAATGACCTTTATTCCGGCACTGCGCTCGTTGCTTAAACCGCCCAGTGAAAAAGATCGCCAGCTCGAAAAACGCGTGCGTATTTGGGACATGATCGTCAGCAAAATTGCCGAGCAAACCATCCACCATCGTCGGCGTGTATTCGCTGTAACAGCCGTTTTAATTGTGATCGGGCTGATCGGCATGAGCCAGGTGGTGACCAATAATTCCACCAAATCTTATTTCACGCCCGATGCAGATTTCATGCAAGAAGATAAGTTTTTGAACGCGCATATCGGTGGCACAAACACGCTCTCGCTGCTGATTGAAGGTCACGCAGACGATGCCATTAAAGACCCCAAAGTGTTGCAAGCGATGGACGAGATTCAAAATTTTCTCAACCAACAAGCACACGTCGGCAAAACGCTGTCGCTGGCCGATTTCATTAAACGCATGAACCAAGCCATGCACGGCGACGATCCCGCGTTTTATAAAATCCCCACCGATAGCAATTTAGTTTCGCAATATCTGCTGCTGTATTCCATGTCGGGCGAGCCGGGCGATTTTGATACCTACGTTGATTACAACTATCGCATGGCGAATATGACCGCGTATTTGAAAGTGGACAGCAGCGCGTACATTGAAAAGCTGGTGCCCTTAGTGCGCGCCTTCGCCGCCGAAAAATTGGGCGACCGCGCCACGCTCCACATCGGCGGGAGTGTGCCGCAGGGCGCGGCCTTGAACGAAGTGATGGTCAACGGAAAAATACTCAATATCGCACAAATCGCAGCCGTGGTATTCATCGTTTCCGCACTAGTTTTTCGTTCGCTGCTGGCAGGTTTGTTGGTCTTGTTCCCCTTACTCATGGCGGTCATCGCTAATTTTGGCGTGATGGGCTACTCTGGCATGTATCTCAATATTTCTAACTCGCTCAGCTCGGCGATGGCCATCGGCATAGGTGCGGATTACGCCATTTATTTAATTTTCCGCCTGCGCGAAGAAATCAGAAACGGCAAAGCCGAAGAAGAAGCCGTGCGCTCGGTGATGGCCACGGCAGGCAAGGCCTGTTTGTTTGTCGCCATTGCCATTAGCGTGGGCTATGGCGTATTGTTCTTCTCGGTCGGCTTTAACATTCATATTTGGTTGGCGACGCTAATCGCCACGTCCATGTTAACCAGCGTGATTGCAGCACTGTTCTTAATTCCGTCAGTGGTATTAACCTTCCGTCCCAATTTTGTTTATGGAGGAGTCAAAAAATGAAATTAAATATCAGCCAACTGTTTTTTATCCGGGATAATCCATTAGGATCGTCATTCCCGCGCAGGCGGGAATCCAGTGAAAAAAACACTCCGCGAAGCGACAACGCCTTAATATTGCCCCGCTATGCGGGATTTTTGTGTAACTGGATTCCCGCCTGCGCGGGAATGACGAATTTTCGGTCTAATGGATTGTCTAGGTTTATGACCGCTCTGGTTTTTATTGCCGCTCTGGCATTCGGCCTGCAGGCTGGTGTACACGCTGCCGAGCCAAGCTTGTCCAAAACTGAGTTAACCGAAATTGCGAAAAAAAGTTTAATGGTCAACAAGGTGCTCGATTCCACCGCCGATGCCACCTTTATCCTGACTAACAAAAGCGGTCAAGCGCGTGTGCGCAAAACGTATGGCGTATCCAAGCTGCAAGCGAACGGCGTGGA
>JANONT010000237.1:0-9303 GCA_031420955.1 Candidatus Nitrotoga sp.
CTGATTCTTTTTTAGAAACTTTTTTCTTCGCGCGGGGATGCGCTTTATCATAAACCTTGCTCAGTGCTTGGAAGTCGAGATGGGTGTAAATCTGCGTGGTGGAAATGCTGGCGTGACCGAGCATTTCTTGCACGGCGCGCAGGTCTCCGCTGGATTGCAAAACATGCGAGGCAAAAGAATGTCGCAACAAATGCGGATGCGCGGGGCTGAGCATCCCTTGCTTGATGCCCCACTCGTGCATTCGCAGTTGCACCGAACGCGCGCCGATGCGCTGACCGTTGCGCCCGACAAACATAACCAATTCATCTGGGACTCTTATCTTTTCACGTCCAATTAATTTATGACGCACGGCCAACCAAGCTTGCAACGCAATGATTGCTTTAATGCCAACTGGCACAATGCGCGATTTATTGCCCTTACCCATCAAACGCACCGAGGCATCGGCAAAATCCAGCGCGTCTAAATTAAGATTAACCAGCTCGGCCAAACGCAAGCCGGATGAATAAAACAATTCGTACATAGCTTTGTCGCGCACAGCCAGTGCTTCATCTTTAGTTTGAATGCTGACCATGTGCATGGCTTCATCCACCGATAAAACTTGCGGCAATTTACGCGCCGATTTAGGTGGACGTATACCGACGCATGGGTTGTCGGTGTAACGATGATCGCGCATGAGGTAAGTATAAAAACTGCGCCATGATGACAAAAATCGCGCCAAACTTTTGCCGCCTAAACCGCTGCCATGCAACTGCGCGATGAAGCGGCGAATTTGATAGCTGCTTAATTCATGCAGCGGCACATCACCCGCGAGTTTGAATAATCGGCGCAAGTCACGCGCATAATTTTCAGCGGTGAGCGGTGAATACTGCCGCTCATTATTAAGATAGGCCAAAAATCCACTCAGCGCAGATTCAGGCAACAAGCCATTGTTAGAGGAGTGAGTGGGTGCGGATATATCTGGGCTAGACATTGGGTCAGATAAAAGTGCGTATGGCACTGCTGGCCGTTTCGGCAATGCGCTCTAAAAATAGCGTACCCATTTCGGGATAAAAACGCTGCTCATCTTCGCTGGCTAAAATCAGCAAGCCCGTCGATAGCGTGCTGGAACGCAAGGGCAGCAGGGCGAATGAACGCAATTGCGGCGCACTTTCGCCAAACCATAAATGCGTGTTGTGCACGGGGTGGTGGCTGCACATGGGTTTAGCAAGCTGATCGACAAAGGTCATCACCTCCATGCTGGGCGGCTGAGGCTTCCACAAACGCATGGCCACATGCGGCACGGCGAAAATTTCTTTCAAGTTGCGCGTAATAACGTGCACCATATTTTCGGTGCTGGCCGCATCCAAAAAATTGCTGGGCGTGTACAGCGAGCACGCAAATTGATGGACTTTTTGCTGCAGCAAATCGTTGTATTGCGCGAACTCAATCAACTCGTGCAATTTCTTTTCCAGCACTTTATTTTTTTCGCGCAAGGTTAATAGCTGTCTGTCTGTCAACGAAATGGTGCGCCCGCCGTAGGGATGGGGGATTCTTATTTCCGACATCATCTCGGCGTGTTCTTCAAAAAACTGTGGATTATTTTTTAAGTAGCTTGCGATTTCTGTAGATTTCATTGTGCGGCTTCCTCGTTGTTGCTATATGTTTATTTCGCCCGAAAAAACGGTAATGGCCGGCCCGGTCATCATCACCGCTGCACCCTCACCCGCCCATGCAATGTCTAACGCGCCACCGCGTGTGACAACGTGTACTTTATTTTCTAGCAAGCCCCGACGAATGCCAGTGACCACTGCCGCACACGCGCCCGTGCCGCACGATAAAGTTTCGCCTGCGCCGCGCTCATACACGCGCAACTTGATATGGTTGCGATCTACGATTTGCATAAAGCCCGCGTTCACTCTATTCGGAAAACGCGAATTGCGTTCAATCAACGCGCCTTGCGTGGTGACGGGCGCGTGGATAATGTCGGCCACTACTTGCACGGCGTGCGGGTTGCCCATAGACAGCGCGCTAATTTGCACCGTGTCTTCGCCCACTTGCAGGTCTTGAATAATCGCATCGCTATCGCTATTAAACGGAATTTTCGCCGCCGCAAAAATAGGCGCTCCCATGTCCACCGTGACCTGACCATTTTCTTCGAGGCGTGGGCGGATCAAGCCACTCTTGGTTTCTACGGCGATTTCACGCTTAGCAGTTAAGCCTTGCTCGTGCACAAAACGCACGAAGCAGCGCGCGCCGTTGCCGCATTGCTCGACCTCGCTGCCATCCGCGTTAAAAATTCGATAACGAAAGTCTGCATCTAAATGCTGCGCGGGTTCGACCAATAAAATTTGATCACAGCCGACCCCTATGTGTCGATCCGCTAAAAATCTGAGCTGCTCCGGCGCGAGGTGCACGCGCTGCCGCACGCCATTGAGCATGACAAAATCATTACCCGTGCCATGCATTTTGGTAAATTTCAAAATCATTTTTTAAGCTCCGCATATCTGAAGCAATTTTTAGTGTGGTCATTCACCATGCCCACGGCCTGCATGTAGGCATAGCAAATGGTCGAGCCGACAAATTTAAATCCACGCTTTTGCAAGGCTTTACTCATGGCATCCGACGCGGCAGTTTTAGCGGGGATGTCGGCGTGTTGCTGCCATGAGTTGTGCATGGTTTTGCCATCTACAAATTGCCAAATAAATTGATCAAAGCCGCCAAATTCTTTTTGTACGTCTAAGAATTTTTGCGCGTTAAGTAGCGTAGATTGAATCTTTAAACGGTTACGCACGATGCCCGCATTTTGCATCAGCATTTCAATTTTTTGTGCATCATAACGAGCAATGCGCGCGGCATCAAAGTTGTCAAACGCTGCGCGGTACGCCTCGCGTTTTTTTAAAATCGTGATCCAACTTAAGCCCGCTTGCGCGCCTTCTAAAATTAAAAATTCAAACAATAAACGATCATCGTGTACCGGCACGCCCCACTCTTGGTCGTGATATGCCTGATACAGCTCCGTGTTGCCCGCCCAAGAACAGCGCGGTTTTGCGTGATTATGCTGGCTCATGCTGCGGCACACAAAGTAACATAATCGCGCCACACACAGCGATTCATCACCACCGTCATGCCCGCAGCTTGGGCGCGCAAAGCCGCCTCTTCATGAATGACTCCGTCTTGCAACCATAATTTTTTAATGCCTAATTTAATGCAGCTCTCGACAATGGCGGGGACGTGCTCGGCAGCGCGAAATACATCCACCATATCCACTTTTACGGGCACGCTTTCTAAATTCGCATAAGCAGTTTCGCCCAATACTTCTTGCACCAATGGTCGCACCGGAAAAATTTTATAGCCATAATTTTGTAACGCCTGCGCCACGCGATAACTGGGGCGCGCAGCATTTGGCGACAACCCCACCACAGCGATGCAATGCACCTCGCGTAACAGTTGGCAAATCTCGGCTGAGCTCGGATTACTGAAAGATTGAGCGGAAAAATTCATGGGCGAAACAATACCATTTTTTACATCGCATGTGGCTGCTTGCTACCTATATCGCACGCTATCCCGCCACATCCAGTATTAGCTACGAAATGTTACCCTGCCATTTGTTAAGAATGCATGACACAAGGTCTGTTAGCATGGTAAATAAAGCGTGTTTTTACGTTTTGCGTATATATCAGGCTGCTCGGCTGATTTAAAATTTCACTTACTTTAAGGAGCGTTCATGAAAAATTCTCACGAAGCAGATGATCCACGTCGGCGTTTATTGATTCAGGGGTTGGCGGCAGGACTTTTTTCGGCAGGGCTGCCTAGCGCAAATGCGTGGGCAGCCAGTATTTTTGGCGGCAAGCCGGATAAGCTTCCGCCAGGCCAGTCGATCTACCGCCTTACGGGGCAGGCAACCGTCAATGGCAAAGAGGCTACGTTACAAACGCTGGTGCGCCCCGGCGATACGGTGCAAACCGCATCCGGTAGCGAATTAATTTTTGCAGTGGGCAGCCATGCCATGATTCTGCGCGGCGGTAGCAACCTTGTGATTGAGACACCCCCCCAGAAAACTGCCGAGACTACGCCGCTTTCAGTGCTTATCACGGGATTGAGATTATTGACCGGAAAATTGTTAACGGTATCGCGCAACAGCCCGATGCGGGTACGCACAGCCACGGCCACCATCGGTATTCGCGGCACGGGTTTTTACTTGGAGTCTGATCCCGATCTGACTTATTTTTGTACCTGTTACGGCAGCACGGAAGTGATGTCCACCGCTGATCCAGAAAGCAAAATGATGGTCACTTCGACGCACCATGATAAGCCGCTCTATATTGTGAAAGATGGTGGGCGCGGGAAGAATATTCGTAATGCCCCGTTTGTTAATCACACCGATCAGGAGTTGGCATTGATCGAGGCATTGGTTGGGCGCACTACACCGTGAGTGTTTGAAAACGGGATATATAGTGGGCCACGGCGAGACTATTAATCATAATCAGCTAATCAGCCAATTTTACCGCCCCTTAGAAACGCATCAAATAAGCGGCCGTCAGTTGATTGACGAGATAGTTTGGTGCAGCGGGATTAGCCGCATAAATACCTGAAACGGTCGCATTAGCCAGTGTGGAGCGTATGTGCCGCCAAGAAAAATCAATCGAGTCGCGTGCCCCTAAACTCATGTTGTAGCCCAGCGTCGTGAGTACGCTGGAGCCGTCTAAGCGGTAGCTGGATAGCTGTCTGTCGGGAAGAAAGGCATCATCTAACACGGCGGCGTTCGTCATATAGATACCCGGCGAGCCAGTGGTAATGACATCCCCTCGGCGATATTCTCCCCCTAGATATATCGTGCTGTTCGCGCTCAGCGCGTAGTCTACATTCAGGCGCGCAGCGTTATCTTGCGTGTCAAAAACAAAATGTTCGCCGTTGCGCCCGTTATGCGATACCGCACCGAATAGCTGTATGCGATCAGTGAGCGGCTGCCGCATTGAAACCCCTGCTGTATAACGATACCCATCGCGCAGATCAGAATTATATTCATCGACAAATGTGCGGACAAAAATTCCAAAGGTCGGCGCGCTGAACTCGGCAGAGCTGCGATATTGAAGTTCACCCGCCACACTCGCAATCAAACGGCTTAAGCCATCATAACGATAAAAATTCTCACCCGTTAATGAGCCAGTCAGCAATGCCCGTGCATTATTCCCAATGGGGAAGGCAGCGGTTTTGCCCACATTCACACTGTATGAATGATCCGCGTGCTTGTCTACACCAGCTCTTGCCCGCGTTACATTATCATCAAATAGATAACCCGCATCCACCTGGATGCCGAGTGCCTTTCGCATGGAGGGCAGAACGGAGTAGAACGAGAGGCCGCGCCCATCGAGACCTTTTGAGAGTTGTAGCAATACCGTATAGTGGGTATCTTGCGAGAAGGAGCGCACCATTTGATAATCCATACCGAGCATCGCGCCATTCCGCAGCACAAAGTTATTGCCGATTCCCAGCATAATTGCACTGCGGTTGAATTCCGCACCGGGTGTGAGACGCAGCGGCGCACCTAGCTGATTAGCATAAGCCACGGCGGCTTGCCCTGCACCCTGAAAATGGCGCTGATATTCTGCGCGGAAGCGTGGCGCGGCATAGCCGAAAGAGGTTGGGTGCATGGACTCGGTACGCACGCCTACTGCGCCTTGCAGCGCGGATGAGTCCTGCCCAAAGTAAGTTAATGCAAATTGCCCCGCCCCCGTTTCGGTGCTTTGTTTTAATTTTGTTTGAGAATAATCTAAGCGCGTATAGGGCGATGCCAGCAATCCATCAGCACGATATTCGTAGCCCGTAGCAAGCGAGCTAAATAGTTGCTGACCATCGCGATCACTGCGCGCGTATTGATCGAGTGCTGGCACGTAACGCTGCGTTTCAAAGTTGAGTGTGCCTGCGCCTATCATGCCATCCACAAAAGTTTTTGCGCTCGGTTGATAGCTGCTGTAAATAGTTATTGAAGAGCCTTGCGCTTGGTTTTGTGAGCCATCATTGCTGATGTTAGTTTTGTCGCGGGCAAAACCCACTCCCAGTCCCAAAGCCCATTCTGGGTTGAGGCGGCGATCAAACCCCAAGCTGATACCGTTGGTGATAAAGCTCAACTCGCTGCGGCTACGGGTGGCATCTTGGTTGCCAAAATGAGCTGTTCCCGCCGCCCAAAATCCCGCAGCATAAGCCGCATTGTTCGCCCCGCTCATCTGTGCACCTTTACCAGCGAGATTGTTGAGGCTGGATAAGTTGAGTAACTGGGTCGTGAGTAAGTTAACCAAGTTATTGGCCAGCCCATTATTGACCAAGAGATCGCGAGCCGCGCTTGGATGGTTCGCCGCATCAGGGCTAGAAAAAGCACTGGGCGCAATGGTATTTCCACCCCGCAAAGATTCCATACGCTGCTGAAAATTAATGATTTGAGTTTTTGCGAAACGCTGCGCGGTCTCGGTTTGAGCGGCTAGCGTCGCGGCGACGGGCAGGTCTTGCGCTAAGTCGGGGTAGCCGCTGTTCAACGGAATGAAACGGGTGATGGCGGTGGTGCCAATAGCAAGGGTTGCTGTTTTTGCACCGCCTGTCGTTGGGCTAAAGGTAACGGTAACCGTGCAGGTATTACCCAGTTGAGCTGTTGCCGCACCATCGTGTAATAGGGTGGTGCCCACTGTGCAAGCGCCGCCAATTTGAAAATCAGCCGCATTGACACCGCTAAGAATGATTGTACTCAGGGTTGCTGAAGTATTATTAGGGCCAGCAACAGCAGCAACCAGAATGGTGCGCGGGGTACTCGCCGTGCCAATTGCTTGGCTGTCAAAGTTTAAAGGTGAGGATATTTCTGGAGTGCCATGAGAAGGCGCGACGAGTGGATTAATTGAAACAGCAATGCATTCGGTATTGCTACCACATTCTGCTTGTGCCGACGCGGAAAAAAACAGCACGGACAAAACCAATCCGCTCAGAAAAAATAGTTGTTTAGGTAATTGCATCGCAGTTCCCCCATCAAGCGGATTGGTATCCGTTATTACCCACCAAAAATAATCTATCCGGAATGGCATCAGTGTACCAACATGGCAATATTTATTCAGCACAACTATAAGGATGAGACATCCGAAATGAAGACTACTACGAAATGTACTGCGGACAAAGTGCCATAAGATGCCCATAGATGCGAAGAGCGCGGCGGGTCGTCTGAAAAAAAGCTATAATCTGCAACTCTTGTTCTGTTTCTAAATCCAATCCCGCGTAGGCGCAACAAGCAAATCAACGGTTGATTGGAAATTGAATGAATGCGCCCGTAGCTCAGCTGGATAGAGTATTGGTTTCCGAAGCCAAGGGTCGTGGGTTCGACTCCCGCCGGGCGCGCCACGACACGTTATGGATGATTTATAAAATGCCATCAATGCTGTTTACCCTCACGTTTTCTGCTCAATATTTCCCCTTAAGATTTCCGAGGTGGGCGTTCATTTTGCCCGCGCTGATATTTCCAACATTATTTCTTTTGCCTGTTGCATCCGCTAATCAAGATGCTGATTTTCTGGCCGCTCGCGAGGCATTTCGCGTGGGCGATGCGGTACGCTTAGATCGTATTGCAGCTCGACTCAAGCCCTCTCCGCTCGAACCATATATCGCGTATTATCAATTACGTTTACGCCTAACCACGGCCAACCACGCCACCATTCACAAGTTTTTGTCACGCACGGATGATACGCAAATCATCAATCAATTACGCATGGAATGGCTGAAGCTGTTAGGGCAAAATCAGCAATGGGAAACCTTTGCCACGGAATATCCCAAGCTGTCTGAGAGCGATACTGAGCTCGCTTGTTACGCCTGGCAAATGCGTTTGGCACAGCAAGATTTTACGGCGCTGAATGCGGTGCGCGATTTATGGCTCTCCAGTAGCAAAGAGTTACCAGAAAATTGTGCGCCCTTATTAAATGCAGCTCGCTCAAATGTAGGCCAAACCAGCGGCGTAATTACCGATGCCGATGTGATGACGCACCTGCGTCGCGCCTTGGAGTCCAGCAATATCCCACTAGCCATGCAATTAACCGAGACGTTGCCTGCACAACAGATACCCACTGCAACGGCATTAAGAAATGCAATGCGCAATCCCGCGCATACTTTGGCGCAAATAACATTTAGCCCGTATACATCAACCCCAGCTATGCCCAATTCGGACATGCAAAATAGCCAGCGTATTTTGGCAATGTTTGCGTTGCAACATTTAGCCAAGCAATCGCCACAATTGGCAGCGGATAAATGGACGAATCTCTCATCGCATTTTCCCGCCGATGAGCAGCGTTATTTTTATAGCTGGTTAGGGTATGAGGCTGCACGCAAGCATGATGAGCGGGCGTTGGAATGGTATAGAGCAGCGGGTGACAGCGCTTTAACTGGCAGCCAAATAGCGTGGCGCACACGTGCCGCGCTACGCGCCCAAGATTGGCAGGAGGTGTTGCTCAACACTTCCAATATGTCGCCCGCGCAACAACAAGAAACGGTGTGGAAATATTGGAAAGCACGAGCCTTACGCGCGCTCGGACAAACCGCAGACGCTGAAATTCTTTTTAGCGAATTTAGCGATAAATTTGATTTTTACGGCCAGCTTGCCGCCGAGGAAATCGGTAGAGTCCCTGCCGTCAATATGATCTTTGCTGACGTTAATTTCAGCAGTGCGGAGGTCGAAGCCATGCGTGCGCTGCCTGGCATTCAACGCGTGGTGGCACTGTACCGCATGGACTTACGCACCGAGGCAGCCAAGGAGTGGACGTGGATGACGCGAAGCTTCGACGATAAAAAACTATTGTTGGCCGCCGAGGTTGCGCGTTTACACAAGATGCACGACCACGTTATTAACACCGCCGATCGCACCGTGCATCAACATAATTTTAGCTTGCGTTTCCACGCGCCGTATCGCCCCAATATGCAACAACACATTCACAGCTATGGCTTAGAAGAGGCGTGGGTATACGGTTTGATGCGCCAGGAAAGCCGCTTTGTCAGCCGCGCAAAGTCAACAGTGGGCGCTGCGGGGGTAATGCAAATTATGCCCGCAACTGCACGGTGGGCCGCACAAAAAATCGGCATGAAAAATTATCGTACCGCCTCTATTCATGAGATCGATACCAACTTCAAGCTCGGCACCTATTACATGAAATCTATGTTGAGCTCACTCGACGACAGCCCCGTACTGGCCTCTGCCGCCTATAACGCAGGGCCTAATCGGGCGCGTAAGTGGCGCGCAAAACACACGCTAGAAGGCGCGATTTATATTGAAACAATACCCTTTGACGAAACACGCCAATATGT